>JAZUFC010000104.1:0-2615 GCA_045640465.1 Lachnospiraceae bacterium
CGCTATCCCATCGGCGCGGCGCAGAAGCCCTACGACGCGGACAGCATCGAAGCGGGCATATGGCAGTGGCAGGATATGCGCTACGACCACATGACCTTCGTCGGCGGTCTCGGCGACCTCAAGCTTCTGGCAAAGCCCAACGAGATGAAGCAATTCTATAACAAGATCATGTCCGATATAGCGGACAGTACTCCGATATACAAAAACGCCGAGCCGTTTTCCGATATTGCGGGCAGCGTGCATCACGATGCGATCGTAAAGGCCGCGGAGCTCGGCATCATCGCCGGCTTCTCCGACGGCTCCTTCCGTCCGAATGCTTCTATCACAAGAGCAGAGTTTGTAGCAATGGCAGCAAGATTCTTCGATAACGAAGCGTCCGGAGCAACGAACTTTACTGACATCGATGGACACTGGGCTAAGGACTATATCAATACTATCTTTGAGAAGGGGATTGCTGCCGGTTATCCGGACGGCACCTTCCAGCCTGATAAGAACATTTCAAGAGCAGAAGCGATGACTATCATGAACCGTATCCTTAAGCGTATGCCGGATAAGGAACATCTGCTGGCTCAGGATCCTTCCGATCCTGCAAAGAAAATGATCGTATGGCCGGATAACATGGATACTTCCACATGGTATTATGCACACATACAGGAAGCAACCAACAGCCACGATTATGAAAAGTTTGATGCTTACGAAGTCTGGACTGGAATTCAGGCTGTAAGAGACTGGGCAGCACTGGAAAAACTCTGGTCTGAAGCGAATTCAGCAAGATAGTGACGAACAGAGTCTCAGTAAACATTTAATCGTTCAGATGACAGGAGAATGATCCCTTCAGAGGAAAGGATCATTCTCTGACAGACTCCCTCTCGGGTGAGCAGACAGATCGCAAAGTCTGCTGCCTGGGAGGGAGTGTTTTTTTCGGACTGTTCCGGAAAAAACAGGGCGAATCAGTAGGGATTGGATTATTTTTAAAATTTTTTTCGAATATATTGTATACTTGCGGGAATATGTGGATTTTCATGAAGGGCTGTATTGACAATCATCAGATATCATGTAAAATCCGGACTTTTACACTTTTTGGGGCAAAAAACCTCGAAACCCATTGATATTACATGGATTCGAGGTTTTTTCATTTTTGAATTTTTTGCGTGTCAGATTCGTGCTTTTGAAGATTTTAAAATTTTTTTCATTTGTTTTGCCGGAATGATGTTGTAATCCGTCCGGAAACCGAAGGCGTCATGCAAAGCATCGGTGATATCGGTTCGCATGTAATTGGGCAGATATCCCTCGCCAAGAACTTCTCTGACGGTCATATCCTGAAGAGTGGAGATGATCTGGCTGCAGGTAAACTGGTATTTCAGCTTCTTTTCCAGATAGCGATAGAGGACAAGAGCCAGATAGCATGTCAGGAAGTGTGCTTCAATGTGATCCTTCAGGCTGACGTAAGCCGGTCTGGCATCAAACTCGGATTTCATGATGCGGAAGCATTCTTCAATCTGCCATCTCTGGTGATTGACTTTGATGACCGCTTCCGGTTCATCATCAAGATTGTGTGTGACAGCATAGAAACCGTCATACATTTCCTCTTTCAGAATCTGTTCCTCATTGATGCTGCACTGAACCTTTTCTGCGATTTCTCCGTCCTCGGTTAAGGAGGTCTTCTGAATAAAGCGCCGGAAGTCCTGCTGATTCTTTTTTCCGCGTTTTGCACTGCCGTTATCAATCGCCCGCTGTGCACGATCAATCTGCCCCTGTCTGATATTTCGCTGGTACTGCCGATATTTCAGGGAGAATGTTACGACCAGTGTTTCTTCAAAATCTCCGCGGTCAATGAGGCATTCCTTGTAGAAGGTTTTCTCAAAATCGAGCTTTGGATCGAGTTTGTTCAGGCTGTAGGTTTTCCTGCGTCCACGACCTCTTGCGGCTCCGCTGAGGAACCAGCCCTCAGGGGAAAGCGCCCAGTCTCTGTACTCCTGCTTCAGCTTCTTCAGGGACTGTGTGGTGATGTAGGCGCGATTCTGCATATTGTTAAATCTCTTGTTGGCCATGGAAGCAAGACCGGCGTCTGTGCAGACAACGAACTTTGACATGCCGAAGTCTGAAAGCAGCTTTTTTTCGAGAGGTCTTAGAGTGACCTGTTCATTGGTATTGCCGGGATGAATCGAAAATGCAAGAGGGATTCCGTCATGATCAATGAAAAGACCCATTTCAACCAGAGGAAGTGGACGGTTTTCTTTGCTTTTTCCGTATGTACGAAGACCGTTCTCATCAGATTGTTCTATCTCAAAAAAGAAATTTGTGCAGTCATAGTAGATGACTCCGGTATGTCTTTTTCCGAGAGCGTAGCTGTTCCTGAAAACCTTCTCCTGAATGAAGTCGGATTCTTCAGCAAGTACACTGAGTGCGCGATATACCTGATGATCCTGAAATTCAGGCTGTTCAATCAGCGTTTCAGCGAACCGGCATGTAGCGCGTTTGGAATCCGGTTCAATGATCCGGCCGTAGAGAAGCCTGGAAAGGATATCGTTGAGATCATACTGGAATGAATGACGTTTGCTGATTGCCTTGCACATAAGATCCAGTTTGAGTTCATGATAAATCTTCTGAAGAAA
>JAZUFC010000105.1:0-14666 GCA_045640465.1 Lachnospiraceae bacterium
TTCGTCCGCATAGACCGATCTCCCGGTAAGTTTTCTTCCGGGAGCAGCCTGTGCACGGTCAATATTCACTTCCCTGACCTTTTCTATGACTTCAAACAGACGCGCTCTTCCGGGAATTCCGTAAGCCTTTAGAGAAGGCGATACGGCAAGACAGATCGTTTTTTCGGTCCTCGATTCATCCGCGACGACCAGATTTGTCGTAAGCGGATCCATGCCTCTGTCTTTACATTCAACAGAGGCATAGAAACTTTTCAGATCGATTGCGATATACTGTCTTTTCATTCCTTAAAGTGTGAAGCCGGTGATAAATACCTTTTGAGTCCGGCATTATAAAAATGCGCTGTCAGTGAAGCCGTCAGATCGCGAATGCGGTCTCCCATGCGGTACGGAATACGTACTTCAGGTTTTTCACCTTGACGGCATCGCCGATGAAGTGAACATTTTCAAGACCTTCGACAAGTGCACTCCTGTCTTCCGGCACATAACCCGCTGAAATGATGACCGTATCTGCAGGGAAGAAGACTTCCTTTCCGTCCACAAGCGCCTTTGCGCCGTCATCGCAGATCTCTGTTACAACAGCCTTCACCTGAACGCCGATCTGATAATAGCGGATGATCTCACGAAGCATGTTGGAGTTGGCTGCGCAGAGTCCGGGCACCTGAAGGATATCGTCCTGCATTTCAAGGATCGTGACTTTTTTGCCCTTCTTCGCAAGATCATAAGCGATCTCACAGCCGGTCAGTCCGCCGCCGACGATCACTGCATTTTCGCCGACTGCCTTGTTTTCGAGCAGGCAGTCGATCGCCTCCACGCCCTTTTCATAGCCCGGAATCGAAAGCTTTCTCGGTGCGGCACCGGTTGCCACGATGATCTCATCCGCACCTGCATTCTTCAGCATCTTAGCCGTCACCTCGGTATTCATGAAGATCTGAACACCGGCCGCCTTCGTCTGTCTGATGCACCAGTCAAGAAGCATCTTGTCCTTTTCCTTGAAGTCGGGTGCCGCTGCCGCAATAAACGCACCGCCGAGCCGGTCTGTCTTTTCGTACAGGCTGACGTCATGTCCGCGAAGCGCAGCGATCCTGGCAGCTTCCATGCCGCCGATACCGCCGCCGACCACAACGACCTTTTTCCTGACTTCGGCCGGTTTGATCTCATACTGCTTCTCATGCATCGTCCTCGGATTCAGCGCACACTGACCCATGCCGAACGGTTCGGAACGGTCCATGATCTTGCCGATCGCAAAGCAGCCGTTATGGCAGGCGATACAGGGACGGATATCTTCGATATTGCCGTCATGTACCTTATTGACCCACTCAGGATCGCAGAGGAACTGTCTGGCCATGCCGACGCCGTCGATCTTTCCCGATGCGATCGCCTCGTTTGCAGTCTCCGGATCTTCCATACGTCCCGCACAGATCACGGGGATATTCACGAAATTCTTAATATAGCTGACTTCCGGCAGATTGCAGGAAAGAGGCATATATACAGGGGGATGTGCCCACCACCAGGAATCGTAGGAGCCGTTGTCCGCATCAAGTGCATCGCAGCCCGCTGCTTCGAGCGCGCGTGCAACTGCCGGACTCTCTTCCAGCGAACGGCCGAATTCCACATAATTTTCACCGGGAAGCGCACCCTGATTGAAGCCGCGCATCTTGCTGGCAACAGAGTAGCGGACCAGTACGGGATAGTCCTCTCCGCACTTTTCCTTGATGGAGCGGATGACTCTGGTCACAAAACGCATTCTGTTTTCCAGAGAGCCGCCGTATTCGTCCGTACGGCCGTTGGTTGCCGCAACCGTAAACTGATCCAGAAGATAGCCTTCATGCACGGCGTGCAGCTCCACGCCGTCGATTCCGGCCTCCTTGCAAAGAAGCGCTGTCTTTCCGTAGCCTTCTACGATATCATCGATCTCCTGAACGGTCAGACCGCGGTGCTTCACTTCCGGGAACCAGACATTCGGCATTCCGTCGCTCGCCGCATAGGCATTCTTCGCAAACTCCGGGTTTTCCATCATGCCCGGAAACATCATCTGTGCACGTCCGAAACCGAGACCCAGCTGCAGAACGAATTTGGAACCGTAGGCATGGATATCCTCCATCAGCTTTTTTAACGGCCCGCGGAAAAGATCCTCCGCTTCATACAGCCAGCTGCCGCTTGCGATATCCCAGATATGAGTCACGCCGGGGATTATCAGACCGATGTTTCCCTTTGCCCTGTCCATATAGTAATCAACGACGGACTCTTTGAATCCGTAGGTTCCCCTCATCTCCGAGATCGGAGATGTTCCGCCCATCGCTGTCAGCACCATACGGTTTTTGACCGTCATAGAGCCGATCTGAAAAGGCGTAAACAATGCTTCATACTTACTCATTCTGTTATCCTCCTGTTTATTTATTCAAGTATTTTCTGCTGAAATAGTTCAGAAGCGGCTTTGCGCTTAACGGCTTATGGCAGACACGCTCCACAGTCTCCAGAGAAGTATAGAGATCACCGTAGCGGTGGATCTTTTCGCGGAGCCATTCACGCACCTTCAGAACTTCTCCGTTTCTCAGAATATCATCCACCGGCCCCAGATCCTTCTCCATCGCCTCCAGGAACATGCCGTCATAAATGCTTCCGAGCAGATATGACGGGAAATAGCCCAGATATCCGGATGCCCAGTGCAGATCCTGCAGGATGCCTTCCGTATCGTTTGCGGGGCGGACGCCCAAAAGCTCTTCGGTCTTATCGTTCCACATCTTCGGAAGATCATTGACATCGATCTCGCCGCTGAAGATCTGCTTTTCCAGTTCATGCCGCAGGATGATGTGCATGCAGTAGGTGACCTCGTCCGCAGACATACGCTTGGGGCCGGGCGTCACATGATTGATCTCTGCCGTAAACTGCTCCAGCGTGATATCCTGAAACTCCGGGATCATTTCCCGGATCTTCGGATAGATCGGCACCCAGAAATTCGGGTTTCTGCCGATGATGTTTTCCATGAAGCGGCTCTGGCTCTCGTGAAGACCCGCGGAATGGATATGCTCCACTTCAGTCCCCACGTACTTCTCGTCCACGCCCTGATTGAACAGACCGTGACCGCCCTCGTGAATGATGCTGAACAGCGGATGCATGGCATCATCTTCATAATAATGATTGGATACGCGGACATCGTTCCTGCCGCTGCCGCCTGTCAGCGGATGCTCCACTTCGGACATGTTTCCGGCGTCAAAATCGAAGCCGATGTAGTTCAGAAGGAAGCGGCACGCCTTTCTTTCGTGGTCTGTGTCATACTGTTTTCTGAACAGGGAGCTGTCTGCATTCTGACGCTTCAGGATCTCCGGAAGCAGTTCCTTCAGACCTTCTTTGAGTTCATCAAATACTCTGTCGATGATCTCAAGCGTCATACCCGGCTCGCAGTCACCGATCAGGGCGTCATACACATCCTTTCCGGGTGCGGTATAAGAGACTTTCTTCTTTGCATTTTCAAATTCACGGGCCAGATACGGCGCAAAATGACTGAAGTCATTCGTCTTCTTGGCTTCCTGCCATGCACGGTTCGATTCCGCGCGGTCGTGAACGATCTTCGTATAAAGATCTGCCGGAATACGGATAAAATCATCATATTCCCGCTTGCACTTTTTCACGGTATGCTGCCAGGCTTCGTCCAGGTTCTGAAGCTCTTCCGGCGTGTTCAGGACTTCCAGCATGCGGCCGTATTCCGGCGCCGTGGACATCTGAAAGACCTTCGTCTGAAAGTAAGTGACTGCCTCGATATGGGAGGGCAGGCCCTTTTTCGGGGTACAGGTCTCCATATCCCAGTGGATACGGGTCGCCGCAAGGCTTAAGACCTTCATTTCATCATAATATGCTTTAAACTCATCGAATGTTCTGCTCATCTTCCGCTCTCCTCCATACGATCATACACAAAGATCCCGTTCTGCCGGCGGGCTCATTTTCTGATATTGTAACTGATTTTACGAAAAGAGTAAAGACTCCGGAAGAGATAGTTCCGCACGGATTCTTGCAAAGCTTTTTTCCGTGTGTTATGCTGATAGAAACGCCGGGGCGGAACCGGCCTGAAAGGAGCGAAAATGGAGCTTGTATTAAAAGATTATGAAGATCAGAACTGTATTTCCTTCGGTACGCTGAAGGTCTTTGATATGCAGATGGATCCGCTGCCGGAGCGCACGAGGACCATCCGTGTCTGGCTGCCGCCCTGCTATGACGGCATCCGCCGTTTCCCGGTCATGTATCTGCATGACGGCGAGGCACTGTTTTCAAAAAGCACCGGTTTCCGTCAGTGGGAACTGGAAAAGGCAATGGCAAAGCTGCCTGACAGCGAACAGATCATTCTGGTCGCGATCGATTCCCATCATCCGGAACGCGCGGAAGAACTGGTGCCGCCGCTTCCTCTTGGTGAACGTATGGTAAAGTTCGGAAATGTGCAGCCGAAGGGTGATCTGTACCGCGACTTCATCGTAAAACACCTGAAGCCCCTGATCGATGAGAATCTGATGACGATCCCGGACCGCGAACATACCGGCGTGTGCGGCGCGTCCTTCGGCGGACTGGCTTCCTACTTCATCCACATGAGCTGCCCGGAAGTTTTCGGACGCAGTCTCTGTCTTTCCATCGGTTACGGTGCAACAGACGATTTCGACTGGTATCTGAACCTGTTTGATAAAGTAAAGGATCAGGTTATCAATGACCGTATCGTTCTTTACAACGGCGATCAGACCGCAGACATCGGCATGACGGAAAGCAGTCTGAAGATCTACCGCCATCTGCAGAAAGCCGGCATGGATTATCAGCACGTCTGCATGTGGGTCGATTCCCGTCAGGCACATTATTCGGCACCCTGGGGCGCTGTGTTTGCGGAAGGCGTGCATTATCTGTTCGCCGAAGACAATTCCGTCGAAATGCCCGCACCGATGCCGCGCAGATAAAACTGCACAGGAGGCCTTCGCATGAGACTTCTTTTCGAACTGGACAACAAAGATTATAAAAAGGACGGCACTGTCATGGTCCGTCCCTCTGTCCGCGGCATCATCATCAAAGGCGGAAAGATCGCCATGGTGCACAGCCTGAAATATGATTACTACAAATTCCCGGGCGGCGGCATCGAACCCGGTGAGACCAATGAAGAGACACTGATCCGCGAGGTCATGGAGGAAGCCGGTCTCACCGTCATACCGGAAAGCATCCGCGAATACGGATATGTGCACCGGGTCCAGAAAACGCCCCGGATCGATATGTTCATTCAGGACAATTTCTATTATCTGTGCGAAACAACGGATGAGATCCTTCCGCAGGATCTGGACGATTACGAAGCAGACGAACATTTCACGCTGGAATTTGCGGATCCGGTCTCTGTCATCCGCACAAACCGCGAAAAAGACCACGGACCGGTCCTGCCTTTCACCACAGAGCGGGAGGCCCGTGTTCTGGAGTATCTGCTCCGCGAAAACCGCTTTTCGGTGTAAAGATCTGCGGATTTGTTCACACTTTGTTTATTTTTCGGAAATCTTCTTTTCATACTTATGAATTAAACTGTATCTGTAGTCATGAAAGTATACTCTGCAAACGGTGTCTTCACATGACAGCCGATCCGGATTCATCTGCAATAGCAGTTTCTTCATAAGTTTTCCTTCATCGGGCGGGCCCTTCAGCGGCCCGCCATTTTCGTGTCTTCCGTCGGTCAGGCCTGTCAGTCCTCCAGATACTCGTAGTATTCATCCATCGTTGCAAAAAGCACGTATTTTCCGTCTACCAGACCCATATATCCTGCAGCAGTCGCATATCCCTTTGCCATGATCTATCCTCCCTGAATCAAAAAACTGTTTTCTCTTTACGTCTTGAATTCTAACCCGGGAGGTGTCCTGTTTTTTTCTCTTGCCATGTCCGTTTTTTTACACATGCAGGTTGACAGCCGTTCCGTATGAAGATATATTATTATAAAGAGCCGGACGACTGTCCGCCCCGGCCTCACCATGACTCTGAACAGGAAAAGGAGCCCTTATGGAAAGTGCAAAAACAAAAAAAATGAAGACCCTGTATCTGATGAAGATCTTTTCCGAGCAGACGGACGACGAACACGGCCTGACGCTGTCGCAGATCACATCGGAACTGGAAAAATACGGTCTGACCGCAGACCGTAAAACGCTGTATGCGGATTTTCAGGAACTGAACGATTACGGTTTTGAGATCATCGCGGAAAAAGGCGCGGGCACCTGCCTCTATCACATCGGTGCACGGACCTTCGAACTTTCGGAGGTCAAGCTTCTGGTGGACGCCGTGCAGGCGGCCAAATTCATCTCCGCAGCCAAATCAAACGCCCTGATCCGGAAGCTGGAGACCCTGGTCAGCCATTATGAAGCCAAGGATCTGAACCGTCAGGTCTATATCTCCGGACGCGTGAAGACCATGAACGAATCCGTCTACTATGCAGTGGACGCCATTCAGAACGCCATCAACCACAATCATCAGATCCGCTACCAGTATTATCAGTGGAACGTGCAGAAAAAGATGGAATTCCGTCATAACGGTGCATTCTACATGATCAGTCCGTGGGCGCTCGTGTGGGATGATGAGTATTATTACATGATCGGCTACGATGCAGCCGATAAAAAGATCAAGCATTACCGGGTCGATAAGATGACGAAGCTCTCCGAACTTTCAGAAAAGCGCGAGGGCCGCGAATTCTTCGACCATTCCGAGCTTCAGACCTATTCTAAGAGCCTGTTTCGCATGTACGGCGGCGAGATGATGGACGTGACGCTTGAATGCAGGAATGAACTGGTAGGCGTGATCCTGGATCAGTTCGGCAAGGACGTGATGCTCATCCCGCATGATGACAATACCTTCCACGTTTCCGTCCGCGTTTCGCTCTCCAGCCATTTTCTGACCTGGATCATGGCGTTGGACAACGGTGTCCGGATCATCTCGCCGGATACAGCGGTCGAAAAAATGCGGGAGCTTCTGAAAAAACAGGCGGCGCTCTATGCATCGGTCGGCGGCTGAACACTTTTCACACTTTGACGGGCATAAAAAAGAAAGCCGGCATACAGGCTGCCGGACAGGGGAGATTTATGAAAGCTTTTAAAGAAAATTCGGGATACAAGATGTTTTTTGCCTCCATCATTCTGGTGGGGCTCGGATACGGCATCCATAAAGGAGTGATCGACAACTATCTTGCGGAAGTCGTCGGAATGACGGAATTTGACCGCGGCGTGGCGGAGTTCTTCCGGGAACTTCCCGGACTGCTTCTTGTGTTTCTTCTTGCAGTCATGTATATGTTCTCCGCAGAGAAGATCTACAAGATCGGTGCGGTCATTCTGATGATCGGCATGGCAATGCTTCCGATCGTTCCGCCTTCAAAGATCATGGTGACGCTTGCCGTCTGCATGTATTCTCTCGGTGAACATATCCAGATGGGCATGAAAAGCACGATGACGCTGGAATATGCAAAACCCGGCAAGGGCGGTGAAGCGCTTGGCGTCCAGAGCGCCGCCAACCAGATCGGAACGCTCGCAGGCTACGGCATCATCATTGCCGCCCTGTTCTTCCTGAAGGGCGATCATTACCGGCTGTTCTTTGCCGCAGCAGCGATCTTTACCGCAATCGGTTCGCTTTTAAGCTTCGGCATCAAAGGAAGCAGCGTGCCTGACGCCAATACGCGGCGCTTCTATTTCCGGAAGAAATTCGTGAAATACTATATGCTGGAAGTGTTCTACGGTGCCAGAAAGCAGGTCTTCCTGACCTTCGGTCCTTATGTACTGATCCTCTTCTACGGCGCAAGCGCACAGGTCATCAGCATTCTGTTCGCGGTCTCTGCACTTGCAGGCTTTTTCCTGTCTCCCGTTGTCGGAAGGATCATCGACCGGCTCGGTTATAAGATCGTGATGATCTCCGATACGCTGATCCTCGTGATCGTCTGTTTCTTCTACGGCTTCGCCCATCACATTTTCCCGCAGAACGTGGCTTTCATCGTCTGCTGCGTGAACTATGTGCTGGATTCCGTCATTTCGCTTGCATCCATGGCATCAAACGTCTACGTGCAGGATATTTCGGACAGTCCCGAGGAAGTCAAGGCCACTCTTTCGACCGGTATTTCCGTCAATCACCTGATCACGCTCGGAATCGCGCTGTTCGGCGGCTTTATCTGGCAGAAGCTCGGCATCGAAACACTGTTTATCATTTCGGCAGTGCTGGGTCTCTGCAACAGTGCTTATGCGGCAACCATCAAAGTCGGGGTGAAACAAGCTTCCTGACTGCGGAAAGGATCAGTGAGGCCAGATACCAGACGGTCTCATAATGCATGAACGAAAGGATCCCCGTATCAAACAGAAGATTCATGGATGCCGGAAATTCATCGTCCGAATTCCAATAGGAAAATACGGCCGACAGACCTGAAAACAGCGGGACACGGAAACTCACATCTCCTTTTCCGAAGGGTTCGCCCCCAAGTGTGCGAAGCGCTTCGGAAAGGGTTTCCGTTTTTCCGTCCCACTCTTTTTCATACCGGCTGTACATACCTTCCCCCGCATACGAGTGTGCATTATGCACAGCTGACAGGCGCTGGATCACCGCATATTCTCCGGTGGGCCGGGCGCCTTTTTCTGTATAACCGAGAATATCGTAAAGGATCAGTGCTTCGTTATAGCCGGCCTCTGTTCCGTCTTCCGAAAGCGCCAGACCGTCCTCTGCCTTTATACGGTATTCTTTCCCGAGAAGCGAAAGACGGAAGTATCCGTCCCTGCATTCGATATCTGTCCGCTCTTCGATCTCCTGTGCAGAAAGCCCGGCAAAGATCTTCCGGGCTTTCTGTTTCATCAGTTCATAATTTGAGGGACTGTTCATCAGATTCCTGATGTAACCTTCTGTGCTGATACGCTCCCCTCCTTCTTCACTTTTCTGCGCGGAACCTTTTCCGGGCAGTTTTTTTACCTGCTTTTGCAGTAGATCTCAATCGCCTGTGAAACGAATTCTGCCGTACCGTTCCCGCCTGCCGCATCAATATTCGACGTCATTTCACCGCCGGAAGCATACATCTGTCCGAGGCTTGAAAGGATCACATCCGTACAGGTATAGTATTTTTCCGTAATAAAGCCCTGAAGCTTTTTCACCTGCGCCTGCACTGTTTCGCTCCCCGGATCAAGTGTTTTCATATCACCGAATTCATAGAAAAGATCCATCAGATCTTCGGCGTGCTGAAGCTTTTCGGTTTCCGAAAAACCGGAATCCTTCTTTTCGAATTCGCGGTATGCCTCTGTCTCTCCCCAGGTCTCTTTCGCAAGCTTCTGATAAGCTTCGATCCTGCTTTTGTCAAATGCCTTAAAACTCATATACGTCTCCTCTCTGATCTTCAGGCGGTTTGCAAACCGAATGAGTTCCTCGAGCCGGTCGCGCTTCAGTTCAAGAAGCCGGATCTGATCCTCCAGCGCCTTCCCGCGGTCGAACTTCGGGCTTCCGATGATCCGTGCGATCTCCTTCAGCGGAAACTCCAGTTCCCGAAAAAGAAGGATATCCTGAAGTCTTATAAGCTCAGCGGTTCCGTAAAGCCTGTAACCGCTTTCCGTCACTTCCGCCGGACTTAAAAGACCGATCTGGTCATAATAATGAAGCGTCCGCACGCTGACACCCGTCAGGCGGCTGACTTCATTCACCGTAAGCTTCTTTTTCTGGTCCTCATTCATTTTTCTCTCCTCCCGATGCCGCTATCATAGACTATGACGCAGCGTCAGAGTCAAGACTTTTTTTACAGTCCGTTTACCACGAAATCCGGATGAAGTCCGTCCTGCACCGCTGCTGTGTTCTTCCAGATGTTTCTGTAAGTCCGTTCAAAGCTTCCTGCGGTAAAGCCTGCGATGTGCGGTGTCAGGAGCACCTTTTTTGCTGCCTTTTCGGAAAGATTCAGAAGAGGATTGTCAGGAAGCACAGGCTCGGGAGACAATGTATCCGCCGCAAACAGACCGATACGGTCTTCCTCCAGCGCTTTTTTAAGCGCCTCCTGATCCACCAGTTCTCCTCTTGCCGTATTCAGAAGCACCGCATTCTTTTTCAGAAGCTTCAGCGTTTCTTCATTGATCATGCCCGTCGTGGACGGAAGGACCGGCACATGGAGCGTGATGATATCACAGGAAGACAGCAGTTCGTTCAGCGGAAGGTATGCGATCGGATCCGCAGTCTTCACAACATCATAATAGAACAGCTCGCACCCGAAAGCTGAAAGCCTTTTTGCAAGCTCTTTTCCGATCGCGCCGTAACCGACGATACCGACCTTCTTTCCGTACAGCTCCGGAAGAGCATCCGAAAACATCCTGTTCTTGAAATCGATCTGATGACCCGCATAAACGGATTCCTGCGACTCGCAGAGTCTTCTCAGGGAAGCCAGCATCAGCATGACGGCATGCTCCGCAACGGATACCGCATTCACACCCGCATTGTTGCAGACATAGATCCCGCGTTTTTTTGCGGCTTCGGTATCGATCCGGTTATAGGCAACGCCCTGCGAATGGATCATTTTCAGCTTCGGAAGCTTTTCGATGAGTTCCGCAGTGACAGGTGTGACCGCATCAACAATCAGGACCTCGGGTTCCGTTTCCGCAACCGCTTCGTCGCTGACTGCCGCATTTCCGAGATTGACAAGTTTCCAGTCAGGACGGATCATGGAAGGATCGGAATACGCATCCATATTTGCCTGATTGATCTGTAATGTTATATTCATATTTATCTCCTTTCACAAGACGGAATCGAGTGCTTCTTCCACGTCTTTTCTTTTCCGGATCACAGGATGCTCGATCCTGCGGCCGCGGGACACGACCATATACGGCACGCGAAGCGCCTGCAGATCCTCCAGCGGATTTCCGGAAAGGACCAGAAGATCCGCACATTTTCCTTCTTCCAGCGTCCCTGTTTCATGATCGATCTTCAGGATCTGTGCATTCACCTGTGTTGCCGTATGAAGGGCAAAATCAGGCGTAACGCCGATGAATCTGACAAAATAACAGAGTTCTCTCCACATATCATAGGGTACGATGAAACTGCAGCCGGCGTCGGTACCGAGGCCTACCGGGATCCCGTTCTTCAGGCAGATCTTCGCACAGTCGATAATGCCTTCCATAACCACCCTGCCGTTCTTTCTTCCGAGATCGCCGCAATGACTGATCTCCTCCGGCAGAAATACATAAGGCAGCGCGGGAGAGATCGTGCAGACGTCCGCCGCTTTTCTTTCCAGGAAGAGCCGGATGATCTCATCGTCAGGTTCTGCGCTGTGTTCGATGGTATCCACGCCGTTTTTGAGAGCGGCTTTCACGCCCTCCGGACTCTCCACATGGGCAGCGACCGTATAGCCGAGTGCATGGGCTTTATCGCACGCCGCACGGATGATCTCCGGGGCCATTCTAAGAACGCCGGGCTCGCCCTCTTCGGATGCATCCATCACGCCTCCGGTGATCATCAGCTTGATCAGATCCGGCTTTGCAGCCGCGATCTTTTCCACGTCACGCACCGCTTCCTCAGGCGTTGATGCCTCTGTCGCCAGAGAGCCTGCGAAATGTCCTCCCGGCACCGATACCGCGGTATTTGCCGCAAGAATGCGGGGCGCTTCGATCTTTCCGAGGTTTGAAAGATCCCGGACCTTTCCGTCCAGATCCAGCACACCGCCCACGGTACGGATCGTCGTTACACCGCTGTAGAGATGCTTTTTTGCAAGACCGATCTCCATCTTCAGAAAAACCTTCATCACCAGTCTGCTTTTGGAGAGCGTGTCGAACAGTTTTTTGTAATTGACCGGTTTTGCATTCTTTTTCGGCGGTTTTCCCGAAGATGCCAGATGCACATGCAGATTGATCAGTCCGGGCATCACATATTTTCCTGTCAGATCGACCGTCTCCGTTCCCGCAGGAAGCTTTGCTTCACCATCCGGGCTGATCTTACTGATCGTTCCGTTTTCGATCAGAACGGTCATATTCTCTTTCAGATCCATCCTGCCGTCCCCGTTCAGCGTGCCGTCCAGCAGGTTCACATGCGTCAGCGCATATCTCATTGTTCATCTTCCTCCGCTATGGAAAAATCTGCTTTTAATATACTCTATCTTCTTCCGCTTCTCAATCATTTTTCCGCTCACGCCCGCATTTCTTTCGAAGCTGCCGGAGACCTCACTCCGCCTGCTTACTTTTTTACAAAAGAAAAGTTAGAATTCCGCTTCTTTTTCACGGGCTTTATTGTATACTGTATTTACACGGATGAACAGGCCGTGCCGTTTTTTTGCTGTGTGCCGTCCCGCCTGTTTCTGTCCGTCCGATCCCGGTCATTATTTGAAATCATATAAAAAGAAAGGAACGCGGATATTATGAAAACCTATATCGAACCGCAAACTGTTTTACCCGTATACGATGAGTGCGACGTACTGGTCGTAGGCGGCGGCGCAGCAGGCCATTCCGCAGCGATCGCTGCAGCAAGAGCAGGCTGCAAAAACGTGATCCTGATGGAACGCTACGGCTATATGGGAGGCGATGTCACCGGCGGCTACGTGCTGATGGTTCCGAAGCTTTCCTGGTACGGAAAGAGCTTTGTCCGCGGTATTCAGGAGGAATGGTTCACCAGACTGGATTCCATTCCGAATGCCGTTATGGGGCCTTCTTTAAAGAAGATCGGCAAGGACGACGATCCCGCACTGATCCATGCATGGTCCAGAATTCACGGCTGTGTCAGCGAAAGCTCACCGAAACGTCTGGTAAGAGCCGTCTATTACGAACCCAATCAGGTCAAGATCGAAATGGATAAAATGCTTCTGGAGCACAGCGATTCCATCCGCGTCATGTGTCATTCCTGGGGTACCAAGCCCATCATGGAAGGCGACACCTGCAAAGGCGTGATCTTCGAAAGCAAAGAAGGCCGTAAAGCGGTCCTTGCCAAGGTCGTGATCGATGCCACCGGTGACGGCGACCTCGTCCGTCAGAGCGGCGCACCGTTCTCCACACTCGCAGACGGCCGTACCCGCTGCTCCAATACCGCGCTTGTATGGCGTATCGGCGGCACAAGCTGGAACCGTTTCACCGAATGGAGTCAGGCACATCCTGAACAGGCTGCCGCACTCCGCGCAAACTTCTGCAAGATCAGCGGTTTCCGTGCTTCACCCCTTCCGACTCCCGCAGATGACATCATGTGGGTCAACAACTGGCATTCCGACAGAGACTGCGCAAACATCAAGGATGCGACGGAAACGGAAATGAATACCCGAAACACCATCCGCGAAGCGCTGGATTATCTGAAAGAAGCCTGCCCCTACGCTTTCCAGGATGCATTCCTTTACGATATCGCTCCGCAGCTCGGCACCCGCGGCTCCTGCCGTATCGGCGGCGAGTATCAGATGACCGCAAATGATTTCGCTTTCAGCACGAAGCATGACGACGTCATCGCATGGCACTCCACCATCTGTATGATCAACGACTGCGCACCGGTGGAGATCCCCTACGGCGCGATCCTTCCGAAGAAGGTCAACAACATTCTGGCTCCCGGCCGTCACCTTTCCGCAGACAATATTGCGATCGACTGGTGCAACCTGATCCCGCAGTGCGTCGGCACCGGCCAGGCAGCAGGCGTTGCAGCCGCAGTTGCCGTTTCTCAGGGATCCACCACGCATGACGTGGACATCCGCCGCGTGCAGGATATCCTCGCAGGCGAACAGGACGTTCCGCTTCCGAGAAACCCGCATACCGACATCAGCTATACCGAATGCTGTGAAGAGCACGAATACGGCATGTATGCTCCTCTTGCAAAGAAGGCACATGATGACCCGAACGGCCTGAAGGAATATATCCAGTGGTAACTCCCCGCAGCCTTACGTAAATACAGTCAGAAGACCCCGCCCCGTCACCGGGGCGAGGTCTCTTATATCAAAGGAGAAACAATATGAACGCCAGAATGGAAGCTATGATGAAAAAACAGGAGCCGATGCTTCGCATGATCGGTCCTGCCAGAAATGCTGCCATGGAACTCTTTGAGACCGCCATCTGCTATCCGCCCGAAATGATCATTGAACTCGGTGACCGCATGCGCGATATGAATGCACCCGGTCTTTCCGAACAGGACCGCGAGCTCCGTCTTCAGGGCTTTAAGATCTTTGCGGATAAAGTACGTGAGTCCCGTATTCCGGGCTCTCCCGAAAAGATCATGCTCTGGCCGGAAGGCAGAATGCCGAAGGATTCCGAGTACACAGATAATTCCAAGTATTATTATACCCATGATCCGGACTTCAAGCCTTTCATGGTTCCGATCCTGATGCCGGAAGACGAAACGCCGAAGGGCGCCGTCATTCTCTGCGCGGGCGGTTCTCTGGGCGCCTCCTGCCTGTGTGAAGGTTACGGAGTCGGCCTGCAGCTGAATCAGCTCGGCTACCAGTGCTTCTGTATCGTCAACCGGGCAAATCTGATGCCCTGGAGCAACGCGGAAGCCGCTGTGGACTGTGCGCGTGCCATCCGTATCGTCCGTTCCCGTGCAAAGGAATACCGGATCGACGAAGACAAGGTTGCTTTTGCAGGCTTTTCAAACGGCGGCCTTACCGGCGAGCAGCTGATCCAGTACCGCATCGAAGCGATCATCAGCTTCGGATACCCGATGATCCGCATCTACCAGGGCGGCCGCCAGATCGATACCCGCGACTACAGCAGCCCGAAGCG
>JAZUFC010000106.1:0-4201 GCA_045640465.1 Lachnospiraceae bacterium
CATACTCGACAAGCCTCCTTGTCAAAGCGGGACAGGTGCTTCAGAAAGATGTAACCGCTTATAAAGCGCTTTACAAACGCATTGTCAGCGCTTTCCGGAAGACTTATCCGTCATATCTGTCACAGACGGAGCATGTTCTTGCAATCCGTTTCGGCTTATCCGAAGATCCGCAGAAAACAGCTGACGATCTGAATGCGCTGATCGAACGGGACGGCCACATGATGACCGGCTTTGTGGGAACGCCTTATCTTCTGCATGCGCTGTCTGACTACGGTCATGCGGAGACTGCCTACAGGCTGCTTCTTCGTGAGGAATATCCTTCCTGGCTGTATGCCGTGAATCAGGGCGCAACGACGGTCTGGGAACACTGGGACGGCGTGACGGAAAACGGAGACTTCTGGTCTTCGGACATGAATTCCTTCAATCACTATTCCTACGGCTCCGTGATCGACTGGTACTACGAGAAATGCTGCGGCATTCAGACCGTGGAGGAGTACCCGGGCTTCGAAAAGATCCGTATCTGTCCGACGCCCACGGATCAGCTTTCCTGGGCGGAGGCCTCCATCGATACCGTCCGCGGCAAGGTCCTCTCCAAGTGGTCGCACATAAAAGGCGGCATCCGCTACGACATCGTGCTTCCTTCCGAAGGCGAGGTCATCCTGAACGGAAAGAGCCGGATCCTGCCGAAAGGACACTATATCATCACCGAAGCATGACCGGCACGTTTTGTCCTGTAAACCTGATCCGGTGCCTCCCTGTACCCAAATGGCACTTTGCAAGCCCGGACCACTGAGCCCCTTGTGCATTAAGAAGCGGGTGCACCCCTGCGTTTTCTGCAGAAGGTGCAGCCGCTTTTTCAGTCGGCATCTCCTTTTAGAATTTGTATCCGGAGCTTCTCACACTCCGGCAGCGCCGCAGGATGCGGCACCTTCTGCTTCTGTCAGCTGATCTGTGCCATGATCTTCACATGCCCCTTCAGGCGGGAATAATACATCTTCCCGTTTTCTTCGCCGTATTCGCTCCGGAGTGCGGCATGGAAGGAATTCAGGTTCTTTTTCTTGTTCCAGGCTTCCAGTACGAACTGCGGAAGCGTTTCCGGAACTGCGATCTCTGCAGCTGCAAAGACGGTTCTGATATACAGAAGCTGTTTTCCTTCCGCATCCAGAGCCTCGTGTTTTGTCAGGAAAGTGCTGAATGCATTTTCCGACTTAAAGGAATTGTAAATGGACTTGCATCTCTTTTCACCGTATACCTGTTTGAGTGATTCATACAGGTCTGCCAGGTGTTCTCTGCCGATGCAGTAGAGAATTTCTTTTGCAGCATCGTCAATGACGGGTACGTTTGAAGATTCGGATTCCTCCTGATGCTTTTCAGGCTCCGCTTTTGGCTTCTTTTCGGAAGTCTTATTCGCCGGATCCTTTTTCGCGGACGTTTTCTTTTCAGCCTCTTCTTTTACAGAGGCGCTCTCATCGGAAGCTTCCTTCTTAGAAGACTTCTTTCCGGAATTCTTCTTTTCGGCATTTTTCTTTGCTTTGGAAGACTTTCCGGTTTCTTCGGCAGGAACAGCTTCCGCTTTCTGTTCAGGCGCTTCGTTCTTTTCTTCCGAAGCTTCTGAAGGCTTCACGTTTTCCGTTTCCGCTTTTTCTTCCGCTTCGGCAGGCTGCTCTTCGGAAACAGCAGTCTTTGTGTCTTCCGCAGGTGCCTCAACCGGCTGTGCTTCTGTATCCGCCGCCTGTGTCTGAGCCGTTCCTGCAGAAAGCGCTTTCAGAACCGCTTCGATGCTGTTCTTCGGAGCTTCCGGCTTTTTCTCTTCCGGCGCAGGTTCAGCTGCATCTTCTGCCTTATCGCTTTCCGCTGTCACCGCTTCAGACCGGACAGGGATCTCTTCGGCAGGTTCTACGGGCTCTGAAGCTTCTTCCTTTACAGTTTCAGGTGCTTCTGCTGCAATCACCGCAGCTTCTGTGTTTTCTGCGGTTCCGTCAGCAGTGTTCTTCTTCTTTTTTCTGTTTCGGGAAGATCTCTTCTGTTCAGGCTGAACCTCTGTTTCAGCCTTCTGTTCGGGAGCCTTTGCATCCTGCTTTTCAGCCTTCTGTTCGGAAGCCTTTACTTCCTGCTTTTCGGTCTGCTCTGCAGGCTTCTTTCTGTCCTGCTTCTCAGCTTTCTGTTCGGGAGTCTTCGCATCCTGCTTTTCGGTCTGCTCTGCAGGTTTCTTTCTGTCCTGCTTCTCAGCCTTCTGTTCGGGAGTCTTTGCCTCCGGCTTTTCCGTCTTTACATACCCGGCTTTCTGAGCTGTATTCTGTTTTCCGGCAGTTTCCTTTTCGCGCGCGGAGCTTGTCTTCTTCTCTGCAGTGCCCGGCTTCGGGATGCGGCAGATGGTGATGTCACGCTGCGCCCAGTAGCGGATCACCGCATCGTAACCGGTGTCGCTGGACACAATGATATACTCGCCGTCCCTGTCGTCATGGATCCGGTATCCGAGGTCCGTGCAAAGCTGGAAATCCAGCGCGTTCTTGCCGCCTGTGCACTCGATGAAGGTGATATCCTTATCGGATTCCTTTAACAGGATCAGGTTCTTGTAATTCATATACGGGCTTTTCAGCGTATAAAATACCAGAAAAAGATCCTCCGGGTTCACAGAAGGGAGGAGAGAGACCCAGAAGTCTCCCACGTTTTCGCTGTCAATAAAAAAATATCTGCTCATGATTTGCCGCCGACTGCTCTTATTGTAAACCATAAGTCTGCCTGATGACAACAGAAACTTGTTCTTTTTCACGGTTTTTCTAAAAAAATGATACACAGAAGTGTGCTATGATTGGTTTTATAGATAAAATATGTGCAGATTCCAAAGATAAAATGTGACTATTGTTTATTGTCTTCAGTTCTGTTACAATAGGTCGGTACGGCCGCTTTTTACTCCGCGTCAGGAAAAAGATGCGGCTTTTTCTGAGGGAAAGGAGGCACAGACCGCGGTGAAGCAGAAGCTCTGGACAAAAGATTTCACCATCATCACACTCGGAAGCGTCGTTTCCATGTTCGGTAACAACATGGCCGGTTTTGCCATCAATCTGATGGTGCTGGACTACACGGGATCCACGCTTCTTTATGCCATCTACACGATCGCCTTCACATTCCCGCAGCTGATCACCCCGATCTTTTCAGGTGCGATCCTGGACCGCTTCTCACGCAAAAAGATGATCTATACGCTGGATTTTATCTCATCCGGTCTGTATCTGCTTCTGGGAATTGCCCTTTCCTCAGGCTTCTTCAATTTTTCGCTGTTTGCGGTCTTCTGCTTTATTTTAGGTTCCATCAGCAGCATCTATTTCGTGGCTTATGACAGCTTCTATCCCCTTCTCATTGCGGAAGGCTGCTACTCAAAAGCCTATTCGATCGCCACGGTTCTGGAAACGCTCAGCACGCTGATGGTACCGGCATCCGCGTTTATCTACAATCATATCGGCGTCGGACCGCTGATGTTCTTAAACACCGGCTGCTTCCTGATCGCAGCGATCATGGAAACGCAGATCGGCGCGGAAGAAAAATACATCGAAACACAGAAGGAAACGAAGACTGAAAGCTCCGGCGTCCGCCAGATGCTTCTCGATATCAAAGAGGGCTTCCGTTATCTCGGCCACGAGAAAGGGCTTCTTGCGGTTGCGGTCTATTTTTCCTTTTCCTGCCTTGCGGGCGGCGTCTCCTCCGTCATCACGCTTCCTTATTTTAAAGCGAACTTCGATAACGGCGAATATATCTACATGATCGTCTGGGGCATGGCCATTGCAGGGCGTACGATCGGCGGTCTGATCCATTATAAACTGAAGCTTCCGGTAAAAGCCAAATACGCGATCGCGCTGGGTGTTTATATCGTGACCAATCTGCTGGAAGGGTGGTATCTGTATTTCAATATTCCGGCCATGATGATCTGCTGCTTCTTCTCCGGTCTTTTGGGCGTCACAAGCTATACGATCCGTCTTTCCGCCACACAGGCCTACGTACCTGACGAACGGAAGGCCCGCTTCAGCGGCGCCTTCAGCATGCTGAACACGCTGGGAACGCTCGGAGGCGAGTTTTTTGCAGGCATACTCACGGTCCGCATCGCGGAAAGAAGCCTTCTGACCGCTTTTATGATGCTCGGCGCACTGGCGGCAGTCATCTTCATCGGCGGGTTCCGGACACATGTAAAGGCGATCTACAAAGTCGG
>JAZUFC010000107.1:0-7493 GCA_045640465.1 Lachnospiraceae bacterium
CAGAGTATCGTATCGATCCTGTACGCGGGGATCTTTGTCTGTGCGGTCGGTTATACACTTCAGCTTGTAGGACAGAAGAGTGCCAACGCCCAGACGGCATCGCTGATCCTCTCATCCGAGTCCGTATTTTCTCTGCTTTCAGGATTTGTGATCCTGAACGAACGCCTGACAGGCTCCGAATATGCCGGCTGTGCATTGATGATGGCTGCGATCGTGATCGCGTCACTTCCGGAAAAAGGATTCCGGAAAGAGAGGTATTCAGAAAAACAAGGAAGGAGGCCCGCTGATGCGCGGGACGTACACACTGCAGAATCTACTGCAGAAACGTGCGGAAAAACACATGAGAACGGATTATGAACTGAAGAAGGCAACTCCTGAATCGCAGGGCGTCAGCAGCAGGGCGCTTCTGAAGCTGATACGGGAAATGGATGATTCCGTGAACGAAGTGCATGGGTTTGTGCTGGAACGGAACGGTTATCTTCTGACAGAAAGCTATCTCAGGCCTTACGGCAGGGATATTCCGCATACCTGCCATTCGCTTGGAAAAAGCTACACCTGCACGGCAATCGGTATCGCCTGCAAAGAGGGCTTGATGAGCGTGGATGATCTGCTTACGGATCTTCTGAAGGATGAGTTTGTGTATTACGGCATCGAACCGTCCGGTATGATGAAGAAAGTCCGTGTACGCGATCTGATGTGCATGGGCACCGGTATGGCTTCCATGGCGGAACTGAACGAGCACTGGCTGGAAAACTTCCTGCGTTATCCGGTCACCTATGAGCGCAGTCAGAACTTTTACTACAATACAACAGGTTCCTGCGTCCTCGGTTATCTGGTCGAGAAGGTCACGGGAATGTCTCTGGAAAATTATCTCCGGAAAAAACTTCTCTGCAATATCGGCGTGGAAGACCGGGAGATCGTGTTCCTGACTTTCGGAGACGGCTGCACCGCGGAACCCGGAATCAGCGCGACCACAAGGGCGAATCTTCGCCTCGGCATGTTCTACCTGAACGAAGGCTTTGCAGGCGGCCGGCAGATCGTGGATGAAAGCTGGATCAGAGAGGCAGTGAAGCCGCAGAATCAGGACCGGAATGCCCGGTTCGATCCGAATACGGAAGGCTACGGATGGCAGCTCTGGATCAACAAAAAGCCCGGACAGTTCCGCTTTGACGGCGGGCAGGGACAGATGATGATCGCGGATCGGGAAAAGAATGCGGTCTGCGCTTTTCATCAGGCCGGAAGGGATCCGATGGGCTGCACGAATCAGACACGTCTGGTGAGTGAGTTCCTGAATTCCCTGTCCGATACAGCGCTTCCCGAGGATCCGGACGCACTGGCTGAACTGGAAGCTTATATGGCAGGCCGCACGCTTCCCGACGGAAAGGTGCTTCCGCTTCCTGAGGGCGCCTTGAAACATGCGGGCGAGTATGTAATGGATGAAGGAAATGCAAATTTCTGGATCGAAGTGATTCCGGTCGACGATAATTTTTACCGTCAGTTCTACGATCCGTCGGTGCGGGTCGATATGAAATACCTGAATATCCGTTTTGAAGAGGATGCTGTGATGCTGACCGTTAACCGGAAGACGGAATTCAAGCTCCGTCTGGACGGAAAACAGGAAGCGTTTGAAAGCAGCGGAGGTGTACTGCCGCTTCTTCCGTGGACCTGTTCCACCTGCTGCTTCACAGATGAGAATACCATGGAATTTACGGTACGCTGTCTGAACGGCTGGGTAGTCTCCAAAGGAACGATCTGCTTTGACGGCGCGAATATCACTGTACAGATGTCAAAAGATATGCTGCATGAAGGACGTCCGCCTGTAGAACGGGCTTCAAAGGGCAGAAGAGTGCGGTGAGATCCCGCAAAGTGAACAGACTGCTGCCGGGTTATGGATCATATCCTGAACAGTGCTTCATATCAGTGAAAAGGAGAATGAGATGATATACGATATTACACAGCCGTTGTTTGAGAGTGTGGTATTTCCGGGAGATCCGAAACCTGAACGGCATGAGATATGCAGAATCGAGAAGGGTGATCTGTACAATCTGACCGCCATATCTCTCTGCGCTCATAACGGAACACATATTGATGCGCCGTTTCACTTTTACAGGGAAGGAAAGACGATCGAACAGGTCAGTCTGAAAAAGTGCATCGGTCCGGCTTATGTCGAAACACACTGCGGTGACGTGACAGGCCCGGATGCGGTAAAAATGCTGGAAAGAGCGCGATCGATCCATCCGGATGCATACAGAAGAATTCTGATCCGCGGAAATGCGGTCGTAACAGAAGAAGCCGCACAGGTCTTCGCACAGGCCGGCATTGATCTGATCGGAAACGAATCGCAGACAGTAGGACCGGAAGACGGACCGATGGCCGTTCATCTGATACTTCTGAAGGAAGAGATCGTTCTTCTGGAAGGGATCCGCCTTCAAAAGGTACAGGACGGCGTCTATCAGCTTTACTGCCTCCCGCTGAATCTGACAGGATCGGACGGGTCACCGTGCAGGGCAGTGCTGGCGGATACGGAAGAGAACCTGACTTTATAACAGGAGGGATCATGGAAGAGATCATTTGCAGCTGCGGCTGTGTCTGCAAGGCAGGACAGAAATTCTGCACCGAATGCGGAGCGCCGCTTATGAAAAGCAGTGCTTCCGTACAGGCGGAAAACCGTTCCGAAGCCGGAACGCAGTCAGGTATCGGATCTATCTCACTGACAGATTTTGCACCCGGGCTGCAGACCGGTTTTTCTGCGGTGTATTCGCCTTCAAAACCGGAAGGAGAACCCGTCAACGTTTATCCGGATGACAGGGGATTAAAGCTTATGGCGGAGTTCTGTGAAAAAACAGGGCCGCTTGCGTACGGAATGGTGCGCTATACGGAGACCGCTCTGTATTACGATCCGGAAAACGACGGTTATCAGGTACATTACTATGCGGGCGGATCCGGAAGCGAGATCCATAAAGGGTATCATACGACGAAAGAACATGCCGAAAAAGTTATGAGATCCATTGATACCGAAGGCGTGCGGGAAGCAGAGGTTCAGATGCCGATGACCGGCGGAGAACGTGTTTTCCTTTTCCGGAACGAACAGGATGAGATCGTCAGAGTCGAGTGTGTTTCCTCACATGTCGTCGTTGCTGCAGCAAAAGTTTCCTCGTTGATGAGTGAGGCGATGCGGGAGGAAGACCGGATCGTCCCGGAATATGCAAAAAACTGGAAACAGTTTTCCGTGGATGCATCGGGTATGAGTATGGACAGCTGTTACCGGTATCAACTGGAACGGAGTGAACCTGACAGAGTCAGAGTCAAGGGATATTGCTTTCTCAAAGGCAGCAGGCATGAACTTTCCGACTGGCGTGAACTTACCGGAAAGGAACGTGAGATACTTGAGAAGATCCCGCTCGGCCTGATGCTTTCCGACCGTACGGAAAAGCGGGATCCGGCCTTCATAGGCTTTGTGATGACGGACGGAGAGAAAAAAGTCTGTGAGATCACATACGGGGACGGGAAAACAGATACCAAGATCCCGGACGGAGAAATGATCAGTGCATTGGATACACTGATGAGATCAGTATTTGCGAAAAAAAGGCTGAAGTGACATACCGGGGTGTCAGAAGGCGGTGAAAATATCATGCTTGAAATTCAGGGAAAGTACAATAAGGCTAAAATTTTCACGGATGTTGTGGAAAGCGAAAGCATTTCACAGGTCATGAATCTTTTGAACCAGCCGTTCACGGAAGGGCTGAATATCCGGATGATGCCGGATATTCATGCGGGCGCCGGCTGTACGATCGGTACGACACTTACCGTTAAAGATAAGATCGTGCCGAACCTCGTCGGAGTCGATATCGGCTGCGGCATGTACGTGAGCCGCCTCCGGGAAAAGCATCTCGAGCTTCAGAAACTCGACAAAACGATCTATGAAAAAGTTCCTTCCGGATTTAACAAGAGAGAACGCATTCACCGTTTTTCGGAGCGGATCGATCTTTCCAAGCTTCGCTGCGCGAAAGAGATCAATATTGACAATGCGCTTGTGTCCCTCGGGACGCTCGGTGGCGGTTATGCCGATTGATTAATTATTCCGATATTTTTGAAGATATTTCGATTTCCTAGGACTAATGTTTCAAAAATATCGGAATAATTTTTTATGCCAAGCCATACAGCTTCTTCATTGCATCTTCATCATCAGCATATTTAAACTCTTCATCACTAAATACATGCTTATTTGATTCATGAAACTTTTCAGCCGCCTTACGTTTCATATCAGTTGTCGCTTTTGCATAAATTTGGGTCGTTTCCAGCTGAGAATGACCTAACCATTCTGATATCAAAGGAAGGGGAACCCCGGCAATATACAAATGCATAGCTCTTGTGTGACGAAACAGATGCGGATGCAAGTGTGGAATTCGAGACATTTTATCTTTGGCCATTTCTTCATACTGCTTCATAAATCTGGCGACATTGTCAGCCGACATCTGTGTGACTACCCCCCTCCTATTTGTGAAGAAGAGCCATTGTTCAGGATCCCTTTTTGTATGAAATTCTTTGCAGTATTGCTTATAAAGCTGAACTACCTCTTTGGAAATAGGAGTCACCCTGTATTTTTTCCCTTTTCCAATAATATGAAGTTCTCCACTTCCATCTTTCCCTTCTCTTAAGTCATCCACTTTCAAATCAAGCATTTCCTGGTCTCTGCATCCACTGTCATACATTAGAGACAGAAAAAATTTATCTCTTAATCCAAGACGCTTGTCTACATTTGGCAGAGAAAGAACATATGTTGTTTCTTCGACCGAGAGATATATCATCTCTTGCTTTCTTGTATCTTTTACTTTAGCGATTTCCTGCACTTCAGCATAATCAGCGTATGTTATCAGGTTATTTTTTAACAGATACTTGCAAAACTGCCTTATACACGTCACCCTTTGGTTGATTGTTGTCGGGGCGTTCTGTCGGTTATCCTTAAGCCATTCACTAAAGGCAATAATGGCATCAGCTGTAAAATCTTTTGTGGTAACAGCACTTAGGGAAATCCCTTTTTTATACGATAAGTATTCCAGGAATAAGTTTAATGCCGTTCGGTTTGCAGATACTGTATTAATGCTTTTCTTCCTGACGACCGGAAGGTACTGTGCCAGATATGATTTAATAGTACGAAACAGGGCAGGATCCTTAATCTTCATTAAAATCCACCTCCCCATACACCTTACGTAACTGGTCCCAATCTATATTTGCACTTTTTATTAGTCTTTCTGGCAGTAAATGTAGATAGTATAAGGTATGTGTATACTTGGCATGTCCCATATAGGTGCTAAGATACGGTAACAATGCCATGACGTCTTTACCCTCGTCAATCCAGTTCATAATCGTTCTGGTTGCAAACCAATGGCGCAGATCATATGCTCTGATTCTCCGGTCTGTTTTTAGCAGTCCCAGCTTTTTGCATCGTAAGATTTGTCTTGTCGTCCACTTTACTTGAAGCTGCCTTCCATCCCATTTCGGCAGGAACCATTCACGCTCCCCCATCATGGCATCATATATAACGCAAAGCTGTCTCATGTCATCAGACATGACAATATGTCGATCCTTACTATTTTTTGACTTTCTGATATATATATCACCGGTTTCCAGGTTTACGTCATCCATTCTCAGTCTGAGTGGTTCTCCTGGTCTCATCCCACAACAGAAGAGAAATCTATAATAAACCGGTAATATCAGTTCCCGTGAAGTCGTATTGTCTGGAGGAATCCTGTCAATAGCATCGAAAAAAGCAATCAATTCATTATCATCTACAATACAAGGTGCATATCTTTGCTCATGAAGAGTGTAATCATCATCCGGAACATATGCTTCTTTACCAAATGCGTTTACATATGTTGAATAGTGCCTGACTAATCCAATGAAATTTGCCTGTGATTTTGCCGAAGGATAGTTCTTCTTTACAAGCCATTCATCCAGCATGTCCTTCTTTATACATAGTTCTCCCGGATATTTAGCACAGCAGAATTCTATAAACGGCCTAAGGGTATAATGATCTGCTTCCGTTGCAAATCCTACGCTTTCCCTGTACCGAAGCATTCCAAGATAATCCTGATAGATAGGGTGGTTCTCTAGCATTTTTCCTCACCCTCCTCTGAATTCAGTCTCATCAATCCGGCGTAAACTCCATTTCTGATCGGTACCTCGCTGAAATCACGTGCGCAAAACAGGATTTTTGATCTGTCATACGAAAGATACGGCCTATCAGAATTGATATCCGTATGACCCAACATCTGAGAAACGGTGGGCAAAGGGACTCCATTATTCGACAAATCCACAGCAAAAGACCGTCTTAAACTATGAAAAGAACGTCTATCCTTCTGGACCACTCCTGCCCTTACACAGGCTCGCCTTATAATTCCATCAAGAGTTCCGGATCCATTTAATCTGGTAAATGGTGATTTGGAACGTAAAAAAATCTCTCGAGCTGGACTTTGAGGTCTTTCATTCAATATATAATCCGCAATCGCATTTAAAACCGTATCGTGAACCGGAATTTCAAGAGGAACGTCTGTCTTTCTTTGCACCACATGAATCTCTTTGGATTTCCAATCAATGTTGGAAAATGTTAATGCACATATATCTACAGCTCGTAATCCTGTATCATAAGAGAGAAGAATGATTGCTTTGTCTCTTGCCCCATTTATACAATCAGAACCTATATTTTCTAATACATTTTGAATTTCAGTCGATGAATAGGGTTCGATAACTCTCTTACTATGAGCTTTTACCTGTATTTTCTTAAAATCCACCCTAAGAGAAAGATTCCCAGATGTCTTAAGTAAATCTGTAATTTTAGCCAAAGCAGTCATCACAATTCGCATACTACCTTTATTCGTATCTTTTACCTCATCGATAAAATCAAACATAGTCTGATCTGTAATATCAGAATCAGAGATCTCCTTATCTTCTATGAAGCAGAAAAAATGTCTGATTATTGCATCCTCCTGCCTCGATGAAGGTGTATCGCATTGTCTGATTTGTCCAACAAGTTTCTGATGGGATTCTGATAGGATATAGGACTTGTGATTTTTCTTCGAGAAATCTACTTTTCCAGTAGTAGCATACTGATCGAGTTTGATAATAAAAGATTTTATCTTGCTAAAATGAGTCTGTTTTATCAGACCTTCATCCAGTTGCTTTCTCTTCCATTCAATGAATTGAAAGGATATGGCTGATTGGTATTCTGACGCATTATTCCGTTCATAAAACTTACGCAACGGATAGAAATACTGATTCTTATAATTTTGCGCCGTGTTCTTCTTAATACCATACTCAAGCATACAATTATATATGCCTTCTATGGCTTCATGAATTGTCATCTGCATAAAGCACCTCCTATTTAAAATGATTTCGCACCTTAAATAGTAATGCCGACTTTTTATGCAGAAAAGTCTATATAATCTATGTTTTTGTAAAATATCGGAATAACTTTTTTATCGGCATAACCGCCG
>JAZUFC010000108.1:0-5878 GCA_045640465.1 Lachnospiraceae bacterium
GTTCAGAAAAGAGAATCGAAAAAGACCTACAGAAAACATACGGAAGATACGTCTGCAGATTCAAAGAATCCGGACAATGATCTGTCTTCCGAAACGAAGACTGCCGCAGTCACTTCTTCTCCTGCATCTCCGGAACCTGTACCCGGACCGGACGGCACTACGGATATTGTGAAAACTGTTTCAGAAACCGTACCGTATGCGGATCCCTTACCTGTACGCAGACAGACTCCGGATACAGCCCCGGAGACAAAAGAACCTGAAAGACCGCGTCAGGAGAATGCTTTTCCGAAGAATCTTTCCGAACTCAGCAGCGGAGAACAGGCTGACGGTATTCTGGAGCTGATGCCTGACGGATACGGTTTTATACGAACAGACGGATATCTTCCCGGTGAAGATGACGTTTATATCGCACCTTCACAGATAAAAAAATTCAACCTGAAGACCGGTGACCGCGTGACCGGTGTCCGCAGGATCAAGGGACCGAATGAAAAATTTTCTGCAATATTGTATATACAAAAGATCAACGGGATCTCTGCAGAGGAACACAGCAGACTGAAAAGCTTTGAAAGTCTGACACCGGTATTTCCGCATGAGCGTCTGCATCTGGAAACTGCAGGCTGTGAACTTTCGATGCGGATCGTGGATCTGATCTCTCCTATCGGAAAAGGCCAGCGCGGCATGATCGTAGCCCAGCCGAAAGCCGGAAAAACAACGCTTCTGAAACAGATCGCGCATTCTCTCCTTGTGAATCATCCTTCGCTGAAGATCATCGTTCTTCTGATCGATGAACGTCCCGAGGAAGTCACGGATATGAAAGAGTCCGTAACCGGAAAGAACGTTGAAGTCGTTTATTCCACATTCGACGAACTTCCCGAACATCATAAACGCGTCTCGGAAATGGTGATTGAGCGTGCAAAGAGACTGGTTGAAAACAAAGAGGATGTTGTGATCCTTTTAGATTCCATCACGCGTCTCACCCGTGCATACAATGTGACCGTCACTCCGTCGGGAAGAACGCTTTCGGGCGGACTTGATCCTGCCGCTCTCTATATGCCGAAACGGTTTTTCGGCGCAGCCAGATGCATGCGTGAAGGCGGTTCTCTCACGATCCTTTCCACAGCGCTTGTGGAGACCGGATCGCGGCTTGACGATATGGTCTACGAAGAATTCAAGGGAACCGGCAATATGGAGCTCGTACTGAACCGCAAGCTTTCCGAGAAGCGCGTATTCCCTGCGATCGATCTTCTGAAGAGTTCCACCAGAAATGACCATCTGCTTCTCACATCGGAGGAACAGAATATCTCGACTGTCATCAGAAAGATCATTTCCTCCAGTAAACCGGAGGAACAGACCGAACAGCTTCTGGATCTCTTTAATTCAACGAAAACAAATCGCGAATTCCTTTATATGCTTGCCAAAAAGACATTCTGAGCCCATGCGCAGCATAAAGAAAACGGACTGCTGAAGGATCGTTAAGGATCCGGACAGCAGTCCGTTCTTTTTATACTAAAGCTGATTAAGAAAGTGTTGCAAGCATGACGGCTTTGATCGTATGCATACGGTTCTCTGCTTCGTCAAAAACGATCGACTGCGGACTTTGGAACACCTCATCGGTCACTTCCATGCAGTCCAGACCGAATTTTTCATAGATCTCTCTGCCGATCTTTGTTTCAAGATCATGGAACGAAGGCAGACAGTGCATAAAGCGGCACTGCGGTCCTGCGATCTCCATCAGTTCCCTGGTAATGCGGTAAGGAAGGAGGTCATGAATTCGCTCTGCCCAGATCTCGTCCGGTTCACCCATGGAGACCCATACATCCGTGTACAGAACGTCCGCATCTTTGACTCCTTCCTTCGGATCCTCGATAAACTCAAGAACAGCACCCGTTTCGGAAGCGATCTTCCGACATTCTTCGATCAGTTCTCTGTCCGGGAAGTATTTTTCAGGTGCACAGGCCACAAAATGCATGCCCATTTTTGCACAGCCAACCATCAGTGAATCACCCATGTTGTAACGGGCATCTCCGAGATAGACGAGCTTCCTGCCGGCAAGGCCTCCGAAATGTTCCTGAATCGTCAGGAAATCCGCAAGGATCTGTGTCGGATGAAATTCATTTGTAAGACCGTTCCATACGGGAACACCTGAATACTTTGCAAAATCTTCTACGATCGTCTGTCCGTAACCGCGGTACTCGATGCCGTCAAACATTCTTCCGAGCACCTGTGCGGTATCCGCGATACTCTCCTTCTTTCCGATCTGCGAGCCCGAAGGATCCAGATAGGTCGAATGCATGCCGAGATCGGAGGCAGCAACTTCAAACGCGCAGCGTGTGCGCGTGCTGGTCTTTTCAAAGATCAGCGCGATGTTTTTGCCTTCCAGAACACGATGAGGGATCCCTGCTTTCTTCTTTTCCTTCAATTCTTTGGAAAGAGTCAGAAGATCACCGATCTCTTCCGGAGTCAGATCCAGAAGCTTTAAAAAAGATTTTCCGCTGAGACTCATATTCTCCCCTTTCTGACTTCCGGTCAGTCCTCTGCACAGACTTCCCTGATAATATCCACAGCCTTTTTCAGAACATCATAAGGAATATTCAGAGCCGGAAGAAGACGTACCTTTTCCTTTGCAGTCAGGCACAGAACACCTTTTTCGATACAGGCCTTCACGATATCGGCTGCCGGCTTTTTCGCTTTGAAGCCGATCATCAGGCCCATGCCGGTAACATCCTCAATGCCGGGAGTATGCTGAAGCGCATCCTTCAGATACTGTCCCTTTGCTTCCACTTCCTGGAGAAGCGTATCATCGATACGGTCGAGAATGCTGATCGCCGCGCTGCAGCAGACCGGGTTTCCGCCGAATGTGGAGCCGTGATCACCGTAGCCGAATACATCCTTCACCTTTTCGCCGAGAAGTGTTGCGCCCAGCGGAAGGCCGCCTGCAAGACCCTTTGCGGTCGTTACGATATCGGGCTTGATTCCGTAATTCATATAGGAATACAGCTTTCCCGTACGTCCGTTTCCGGTCTGCACTTCATCACAGATCACAAGGATATCATGTGCCTGTGCATATTCGATCACTTCATTGACAAAGGATTTCTTCAGATCGATCACGCCGCCTTCACCCTGAATGCATTCGATCATGATGGCTGCGATCTTATGGGAAGCGCCGATCGCTTCAAATTCAAAAATGTTGTACGCGTCTACAGAAACAAAGCCCGGCGTCAGAGGCTGGTAAAGCTCGTGATAATGATCCTGTCCGGTAGCTGCAAGCGTAGTCAGCGTACGTCCGTGGAAGCTGTTCTTTAAGGTGACGATCGTGTTGTATTCGGGTCCTTTCTTCTCCGCAGCATACTTTCTTGCCGCTTTGATCGCGCATTCGTTTGCTTCCGCGCCGGAATTGGAGAAGAACACCTTGCTCATGCCGGTCTTTTCGCAGAGTTTTTCCGCAAGGACCGCACAGGGTTCGGTGTAATACAGATTCGACATGTGCTGAAGTTTTCCGGCCTGCTGTGATACCGCCGCCTGCCAGATGTCATCGGCAATACCGAAAGAAGTCACGCCGATGCCTGAACCCATATCGATATATTCTTTTCCGTTTTCATCATAGACAAGAGAACCCTTGCCGTGTGAAAGTACCACCGGGAAACGGTTATAGGTCCCGGCTATATAAGCTGCATCCTTTTCTTTGATCGTCAGATCTCTTTTATCCGTAAACATAGTACCGGCTCCTTCGTTTGTAAGAAGCTCCATCAGGATCGAATGAGGAACTCTTCCGTCCATTACGACAACATTGCCGACGCCCCGCTTTAAAGCTTCCAGACAGCAGTTCACCTTCGGGATCATACCGTCTGAGATGATTCCGTCTCTGTGAAGACGCTCCGCTTCGCTGATGCTGATCTCGGGAATCAGAGATGACGGATCGTTTTTGTCTCTTAAGACACCTGCGATATCCGTCATTAAGATCAGACGCTCGGCTTTTAAAGCACCCGCAATAAAAGCTGCCGCCGTATCACCGTTGATATTATAGGTGTTTCCTTCCGTATCCACACCGACGGTGGAGATGACCGGAATATAACCCTTTTCCAGAATATCTGTGATCGGCTCCTGATGGATCTTTGTGATCTCACCGACATAACCGAGCTTTTCATTCTTGATGGTGGCTTCGATCAGCCGTCCGTCCATGCCGGAAAGGCCGATGGCTTTGCCGCCCTTTACTTCCAGCAGATTCACAAGCGATTTGTTGACCTTGCCGGCAAGCACCATCTGAACGATATCGACAGTCTCCTTGTCAGTTACGCGGAGTCCGTCCACAAATTCGGATTTCTTTCCGAGACGCTGCATCAGATCCGTGATCTCGGGACCGCCGCCGTGCACCAGAACGACTTTTACGCCGATCAGCCACAGAAGGACGATATCCTCCATGACCTGCTGCTTGAGCGTTTCATCGATCATGGCATTGCCGCCGTATTTAACGACGACTGTTTTTCCTGTATAACGCTTAATATACGGAAGAGCCTGAGTCAGTACTTCGGCCCGGTCCGCATTCGTAAACTGATTCTGATTCATCTGTTTAGCCTCTTTCCATTTATCATCACGTCCGGTAGTCACCGTTGATCTTCACGTAATCGTATGTCAGGTCGCAGCCCCATGCTTTTGCACTGCCGTCTCCGTCTCCGCAGCTGATCATGATCCCGATCTCGGATTCGAGAAGGATCTCTTTCGCCTTGTCTTCGGAAAACTCAACGCCTGCCCCGTCTCTGCAGACTTCGATCGAACCTTTGACACTTTCAAAGGAGACACCGATCTTTGTGACGTCCACGGATGCCTTGCTGTAGCCGATCGCGCAGAGAACACGTCCCCAGTTTGCATCCGCGCCGAACATCGCCGCTTTCAGAAGACTGGAGCAGATCACACTCTTTGCAATGATCTTTGCATTCTTTTCATCCAGAGCACCGGTTACGGAACACTCAAGCATCTTGCTTGCGCCTTCGCCGTCTCCTGCGATCTTACGGCAGAGATAGACTGTCACACTGTTCAGTGCCTTCATGAATTCGTCGAATTCCGGGCCCTCTTCAGTGATCTCTTTGTTTCCCGCCATACCGTTTGCCATCAGTGTGACCATATCATTCGTGGAGGTATCTCCGTCAACGCTGACCATATTGAAGGTATTCTTCACATCTCCGGAGATCGCTTTCTGAAGCATTCCGGATGATACGGCTGCATCTGTCGTAATAAATACGAGCATGGTCGCAAGATCCGGATGGATCATACCGCTTCCTTTTGCAATGCCGCCGATATGACAGATCTGTCCGTCGATCTCAAATTCCACTGCGACTTCTTTCAGAACGGTATCCGTCGTCATGATGCCTTCCGCAGCTTCCTGTGAGCCATGGTCCGAAAGACATTTCACAAGTTCCGGAATGCCTTCAGCGATCGGTTCGATGGAAAGCGGCTGTCCGATGACACCGGTGGATGCGACGACCATGTCTTCAGCGGGAATCTGAAGAGCATCCGCAGCAAGCTGACACATTTTTTCCGCAATATCAACACCGTCCGCATTGCAGGTATTTGCATTTCCGCTGTTTGCAATCACCGCCTGTGCTTTTCCGTCGGCAATATGTGCTTTTGTCACGCCAATAGGCGCACCTTTTACCAGATTGGTCGTATAAACACAGGCCGTATTTGCCCTGACTTCACTGAAGATCATAGAAAGATCTCTTTTGGATTTGTTTTTCCGGATACCGCAGTGAACGCCGGAAGCCTTAAAACCTTTCGCGGCACAGATGCCGCCGCCAATATATGTTATCATATCAGATATCTCCTGTTATCAAGCCTTCTGTTTCTTCACAATGAAGAACGATATTCATATTCTGGATCGCAG
>JAZUFC010000109.1:0-11597 GCA_045640465.1 Lachnospiraceae bacterium
CGCAGACGGCATGACTCCGATTCTTATAGTAGCACAGAAACAGTCACTTCGCAACAGATGTCCTTGTTTGCAAAATGGTTTTTCAGCGGCTTATCCCCTTTCCGGCAGAACGGCGGACTGTTTTCTCACGCTTTTTCAAAAACAGGTATAGACCAGAAAGGACGCAAGAAATCACGATTCCAGCAACGGACAAAGGCGGAAGCATCGGGCCTAAGAGATCCGCAGACAGAAAGGCCCCGTTATCCAGCAGAATCCTGTCAAAAAAAAGCAACATCCACGTGACAAGATTCTTTTCTGTCGGCAGCATCCCGAGGCTCATCACATCCCGGGAATAGTTGATCGTCTTCCGTGAATTGACATCCGTCCACTCGCGCATCACCTTCACATAATCGGAAAGCCTGACATAATACAAGCCTTCTTCCGCTTTCTTTCCTTCCACCTGAAAAGGTTGTACGATCCGCCAGCCCTTATTCATGGATGGAGAAGAATTTTTACCGTACAGCTGCGGATCGCTTTTCAGAAAGACATGACCACCGGAAAAACTGATGCGCTCTCCCTTTTCGATCACGTAAGCAGGCTCTTTATCTTCCGGATCTGCATAATAAGTAATTCTGACCGGGGACTCGATCAGATCAATGATCATCGAAGCAGACACAGCAGCAAGCTGATCTGTTAAGTAGACTGCAATATCTGTTTGCTCCGGCATCCCCTTTTCCAGAACCTCCGTATAATCCACAACGGGCAGCGAATGCTCTGCTCTGTACTCCTGAATTTCGCGAAAATGCGCTGCAGTCTGTTTTTGCTTCACAAAATGCCATGTCGTAAAAGCCATCGTCAGTAGAAAAACAATCATCAAACAGATAAATACCAGTTTTTTCATCTCAACCTCCTTTCCAAATTTAAACCAAAAAATACATATGTCAATCAACCAATTTCATAGTAGCAACATTCACTAAATTCGTCAATTATCTTTTTACATATTTATGCAATGTGTATAACAGGTGAATGTTCTATCATTCTCCTATAGATTTGATTCTTATAGGCAATTCCCTTATCTGTCTTTTCAAGAATGCGTAAAATGTTAAGGCCTCTTTATTACCACATCTGCTTGAATGACAGGGGCACATCTGCTATACTTTTGCTATGAAATATATAGAACACAGCTTCCAACTGAATATCGGTTATCCGCTTTCGAGGATCGATTCTGCGGACCGGATCCTTTTCTTCGATATCGAAACGACGGGTCTCTCTCCGCACACCTCACAGCTCTATCTGATCGGTGCGGTCACCTGTCAGAACGACGGCTGGCATTACCACCAGTGGTTTGCCGAATCCCTGAAGGACGAGCTTCCTGTTCTTCGTGCCTTTTTTGCTTTTTCAGCTTCCTACCGAACGCTTGTACACTTCAACGGCGATCATTTTGACATCCGCTATCTCGAGGAAGCAGCCGGCCAGTACGGTATCTTTTGTCCGCTTTCTTCCATGCAGAGCTTCGATATTCTGAAAAAGATACGGGCACACAGAAAGCTGTTTCCGATAGACAACCTGAAACAGAAGACCGTCGAACAGTTTCTGGGACTCGGCCGTGAAGACACCTATACGGGAGGGGAACTGATCTCTGTCTATGAGCATTATTCCGTCACGAAAGATCCCGAAGCCCTTCGTTTTCTCCTTCTTCATAATGAAGAGGATCTGAAGGGTATGCCGAAGATCCTTCCGATCCTGAATTATGCGGATGCACTCGACCCGGAACTGATCGGAAAGCCCGTCGAAGCCTGGCAGAATAAAAGCGGCTCCGAAGCAACGGTCGTTCTTGAATATCCCTGTGTATTTCCGACACCCTTTACGGTCACCCTTACCGATGAACTTCGCGTCAGTTTCACAAAAGATCAGGCCGTCTGTACGATCCGCCTCTATAACGGATCCTTACGCATTTATTATCCGAACTGCAAAGACTATTACTATCTCCCGAAAGAAGACATGGCGATCCACAAAAAGCTCGCTGCCTTTGTGGACAAAGAATTCAGAAGACCCGCAACAAAGGAGACCTGCTATGCCAGACTCCCGTTTCAGACCGATGAACAGTTTCTTAAGGACTGCCTGAAAAATATGTTTTCCGGTCTTCATGAAACCAGATAAAGGAGGAAATTTGAAATGAAACACCTCAAAGCGTTACTGATGAGCTTTGCAGCACTCTGTATCCTGCTGATCACGGCTTTCGATGTTTCCGCTTCCGAACAGGTTTGGAACTGACAGTCGACTGATTCCTGTTTTTATCCTGCAGCTTCTGCAGCAAAGAAAGCCATCCGGGTACGCCCGAATGGCTTTCTTTATCTTATTCAAAAGCAAAGACACACGTGAGTAGTGTGCCTTTGCTTTTTCTTTTATAAAACTTTCCGGTAGATTACTCTTCGGTAGCTTCCTCAGCAGCTTTCTTCGCATCGTCTGCAGCCATCTTTGCAGCATAAGCTTCGATGTTTACAGTACCGTCAGCGTTGGTATAGCTGTCTTCGGGTCTTTCATTTCTTCTTCTTTCCGGTCTGGGAGCGCGCTCCGGCTTCGGCAGAAGAGCCTTCATGGAAAGGCTGATCTTCTTATTGTCGAGGTCAAGATCAACGATCTTAACGGTTACGGTCTGACCCTGTTCCAGAACATCAGAGGGCTTCTCAACGCGCTCTCTCTTGATCTGAGAAACATGAAGAAGACCGTCAACACCCTTTGCAAGTTCTACGAATGCACCGAAATCGGTGAGACGTGCAACAACGCCTTCTACTACGTTGCCGACTGCAAAACGGGTCTCAGCATCTGCCCAGGGGTTCTCATCCGGGAACTTCTTGGATAATGCGATCTTGCTGCCGTCGATGGACTTAACGAATACACGAACGGTATCGCCGGTCTTGAAGACCTTCTTGGGAGCTTCGATTCTGCCCCAGCTCATCTCGGAGATGTGAAGCAGACCGTCAGCGCCGCCGAGATCGATGAATACACCGAAATCGGTAACGTTCTTAACTGTTCCTTCTACGATGTCACCGATGGTGATTCTTGAAAGGACTTCGTCAAGAGCCTTCTGCTTTTCAGCAACGATCAGGGACTTGCGGTCGCCGATCACGCGATGTCTCTTCGGATTGTATTCAGTCAGTGCAAACTGGATCTCCTGACCTTCGTACTTGGTAAGATCCTTTTCGAATACATCAGATACCAGAGAAGCGGGAATGAAAACCTTGACTTCATCAACTGTGCAGGACAGACCGCCTTTTACTGCCTGATCCACAACTGCGGTCAGAACGGTATGATTCTCGAATGCATCCTCAAGAATCTGGCTGCTCTTTTCCACGCGCATCTTTCTTGTGGAAAGCTGTACCTGACCTTCGCCGTCGTTCACACGAAGGATCTTAGCTTCAATCTCGTCACCGACATTTACAAGTGCCGTCAGATCTGCATTAGAGTCATTTGTATATTCACTCTTAGCAATGATACCGTCAGCCTTGTATCCAATGTTAAGAACGATTTCGTTTTCTTTTACAGCGATTACAGTACCTGTGACAACCTCCCCGTTTTTAATTGTCTTTAAAGACGCTTCCAGCATTTGTTCAAAACTTTCTGACATTGTTTGAACCTCCTCTAAAATATTCTTCGGGGTTGATGCCCCGGCTGTAATCCCCACGCACTTTACGCCTTGAAACCACTTTTTCTGCAGGTCAGCTCTGGACTGAATAAAATTAGTGTGACTACATTCTCTTTTGCAGATATCATACAACTTCTGCGAATTGGAGGAATTCGGGCTGCCGATCACCAGCATGAGGTCGCTTTCAGATGCAATTTGTCTTGCTTCCTCCTGCCTTTCCTTCGTCGCATTGCATATAGTATTTGCAACATTAGCATTATACTTGAAACTTCTGATTTTATCAAGGATATTTTCAAATTTTTTGAAATTAAATGTGGTTTGCGAAACCACAGTGATTTTCCGGTTTTCGGGGAACAGAGAAGGCGTGATCTCCTCCTCCGAGGAAATGACGCATGCGTCCTCCGGAGCCCATCCGCAGATTCCCTGCACCTCCGGATGTGAAGCATCCCCGGCGATCAGAAAGAAGTCGTTTTTCTCTTTCGCTTCGGCTGCGATCCTGTGTATCTTTTTGACGAACGGACAGGTGGCATCGATCAGAGAGAAGCCTCTCTCCGAAAGCCTTTTCTCGAGTGCTTCGCCGATCCCGTGCGCACGGATGACGATAACGGAATCCTCCGGTATCTCCGAAAGTTCCTCTTCCGAATTCAAAACGGAAACGCCCTTTTCCTTCAGCATCTCGATGACATGCTCATTATGGACGACCGGGCCCCATGTATATACCTTCCGGTTTTCCTCTGCAGCTTTCAGTGTTGCATCCACCGCACGCTGCACACCGAAGCAGAAACCTGCTGTTTTTGCGGTCCTGATCAACATTTTTCTCTTTTCTCCCTGATCATGGAAACCAGTTTATCCGTCACTTCCTCGATCGAAAGGAATGAACTGTCCAGAACGACCGCGTCGTCCGCTTTTTTCAGAGGCGAAACTTCACGGTTCATATCACGTCTGTCTCTTTCCTCGATCTCACGCTGTATCGTTTCAAAGTCAGCCGGTTCTCCCTTTTCAAGAAGCTCATGCATTCTTCTTTCCGCACGTACGGATGAAGAAGCCGTCAGGTAGATCTTCAGATCCGCATCCGGCAGGATCTGTGTACCGATATCTCTTCCGTCCATCAGAACATCCTTTTCACGCGCCAGTGTTCTCTGCAGGGAAAGAAGCTTCTTCCGTACTGCCGGATAGGCGGATGTGACGGATGCCGCCTCACCGACCTTCTGCGTACGGATCAGTGAAGAAACGTCCTCTCCGTTCAGATATACCTTCTGGACACCGCCTTCGTATCCGATCGTAACGGAGATCTCCGGAAGAGAAGCCTCACAGGCTTCCTCATCGGCGGTATCGATCCCCTTTCTCAGGTAATAAAGTCCGATCGCGCGGTACATGGCGCCTGTATCCACATATACAAACTGCATGATCTCTGCCGTTTTCTTCGCAATAGTCGATTTTCCCGCGCCTGCCGGCCCGTCGATTGCCACATTGAATCCCATTATTTACGCTCCTTCTATACTTCTGCCCGCAAGTATTCCCGTTGACCAGCAGAGCTGCAGATTGAAGCCTCCCGTCATCGCGTCCACATCGAGCACTTCACCCGTAAAATACAGACCCTTCACTTTTTTCGATTCCATGGTGGAGGAATTGATCTCCCGCACCGAAACGCCGCCCTGCGTAACGATGGCTTCGGAAAACCCTCTGGTCCCGTTTACGGTCAGCCTCAGATTCTTGAGTGTCTTTACAAGCTGTCTGCGCTCTTCACGCGTGATGCTGTTGACCTGCTTTTCCGGATCGATTCCGGACTCGTGCACGATCACGCCGATCAGCTTTTTCGGAAGCAGTGCATCCAGAGAATTCTTGAACTGCTTATTCATCTGTTCCGAAAAATCACGCAGGATCCTTGCGTCCAGATCATTTTCCGAAAGCGCAGGCTTCAGATCAATGAAAAGGGACAGCGCCTTTTCTTCGGCCAGTTTTTTGACCGTCTGTGAAGATGCGGAAAGGATCACCGGTCCGCTCACGCCGAAATGCGTAAAAAGCATTTCACCGAAGTCCTCATAATACGGCTTTTTTGTCTGTTTCAGGATGCTCTCCACGCGGATCGCCACATTCTTCAGTGAAAGCCCGGAAAGATTGTATACCCACTTTTCCTCCGTTTCAAACGGAACGAGTGCAGGGTATCTTTCCGTGACCGCGAGCCCTGCATCTGCGGCAAAACGGTAGCCGTCTCCGGTGGAACCTGTGGACGGATAAGAAACACCGCCCGTTGCCACAATGACCGCATCGCAGGGGATCCTTCCCGGCGCATAAACGCCCTTCACCAAGCCGTCTTCGATCCAGAGTCCGTTTACCCGGGTATTCAGACGGATCTCGACATTCCGGTCCTTCAGTGCCTTCTCCCACGCTTTGATCACGTCGGATGAATGATCCGAAACAGGGAACACACGGTTTCCCCGCTCGGTCTTTGTCTTCAGACCGTACTGTTCCAGAAGCTTTTTCACATCCGAGGGGGTAAACCCGTACAGCGCGCTGTATAAAAACTTCCGGTTCGTGACAACGGAGGAAAGGAGCGTCTCCATATCTCCGTCGTTTGTCAGGTTGCATCTCCCTTTGCCGCTGATGAAGATCTTTTTTCCGAGTTTTTCATTCTGTTCCAGAAGGATCACACGATTCTTTTCCGAACAGGCAAAAGCAGCAGCCATCCCCGATGCGCCGCCGCCTATTACAATCACCGTTTTCATATACGATTGTCCTGCCCCCCGTTATCTGTGCCCGTTATATGGACATGGGTGTAAAGATGCTCCATGCAGTATTCATAGTTTCCGCTGCATCTGGAACAGTAACGGAACTCCAGTTCCGGATTCGTAAGTTCGGTTCTTCCGCAGACCGCGCATTTATGACGTGCAGTCTTCTTTTCCGCTTCGCTCTTTGCCTGTGCCTTCTGGAAACGGTTTCTGCCGACGATATTTCTTGCAGTACGTACGTTTCTTCCCGTAAGTGCAAGGAACAAAACGACAGTCAGGACCGCCGCGATGATCATGAATACCAGAAGCCACGCATAACCGGTCATACCGCTTCTCATCGCCTGGATCACGTCAAGTGAATACAGAAGAAGCGTGATGCCGACCATCCATTTTCCGCGAACCGGTATGATAAACATCAGAAGGAATCTGGCATCCGGGAAGATCATTGCAAAAAGCACAAAGAGCATCGCATACAGATAATACGGGCTCAGATAAGACAGCCAGATCCGGTTTCCTGCGGGAAAGACCGCATAATACAGAAATCCGAAAATGATCTCCAGTATCAGGCCGCTCAGCAGGAAGAAATTCAGGCGGAACGTCCCGATGATCTGCTCCAGCGATCTTGCGATGGAAAGATAAATGAAGCAGGTGATGAAGGCCATGAACACATCAGACGCCAGCGTCGGCATCATGATGAAGGTGAAGATGCGCCACACCTGTCCTTTGCATATCATGTAAGGATCGAAATAGAGGAACTGAAATGCCTCCGGAAATACATACTGCAGAATGAAGCCCACGGCTGCGGCACCGATCAGATAGATCATCAGATTCGGAAAAGCCAGAAACCGAAGCTTCCGTTCCAATTTGTCCATTAAACTCATACGTTTCTCCGTTATTCGTAAGCTGTTGAGGCGTAAGTCCTGACCTCACCCTGATATTTGTCATCATCGATGACGCGGGTGATCGCAAGCGGCGGCCCCATAAAATCCCACTCATCCACTACGATGCCGCGGGCCTCGGAAGCGGCATGGATCATTTTTCCGTTTCCGATATAGATCGTCACATGACCCACTCCCTCAGAAGGAGAGCCGTCATGGAAACCTCTGTAGAACAGTAGATCTCCCGGCAGAAGCTCTTCAATGCTTCCGACTCCGGTTCCCACATTACACTGATAGTAGGAATTTCTCGGCAGTCTGATGCCGTAATGTTCGTACACGCGCATGACATAGCCTGAACAGTCCACACCCTTTCCGAGAGTGGTCCCGCCCCAGACATATTCGCCGCCGTACCATTCAAATGCATAATTCACAAGCTGCAGACGGATGTCTGAAAGTCCTTCATAGCCCGTGAAGAAAAACGGCTCCTCAAGGAAATAGCTGCACTGCACTTCATCTGCCGGTACATAGCCGTCCGCACCGGGCATGATCGTAACGCGTACCCAGTAATTTCCGTCGCTGTCCTGAAGATCATCCTCCACGATATCATAGCGGATGTTTTCGCGCGGATTGAACAGCACAGCGGATTCTTCGCTCATCTCTTTATAGAAAGCACAGTCACCGGTCACGACACGCGCCTTGTACTCACAGCAGTCCACCGCCAGAGACTTTGCTTCCTCTCCCGTTGCCACATACTGTTTTGACACATAACCGGCAAAGCCGTTTGATTCAATGGCATACCAGTCGCCTTCCTCTCCCGTGATCGTGAAGGCGGTATGAAGCATTGCTTTTCCGACACAGGCGGAATTCACGTCGGGCGTCTTCCGGATATTCAGATAGTTTGCGACATTCTTGATGATGCCTATCCGTTCAAAGCGTTCGTAGGACTGTTCCTTATAGGCAGCTGCCGGTTTCTGCGGGCCGGTGCTTTCCGTTTCGGAAGGAGATATACTGTTCTCTTTTGAGGACGCTCCTTCAGGTACTGTCTGCTGTTCTGCCGGAGATGAAACATTTTTGCCGGAACCGGACGGGTCCGAAAGGTAGATGACCTCCGGTTCCGCCTTGGACAGCTGCACCGCTTTTATGATATTAAAGAGCCCGAGTCCGATATTCAGGGCGATCAGAACGAGGAGAACAGCCGTCAGCCTTTTAAAACGCTTCGCTCTTCTGATCCGCTCATTTGCCCTCTTCTTCCGGAGTTCTTCAAGATCGGTCATAGTTTATTCCTCAACCTTGCATAAGAGTCTCGAGATCTGATAGGAATTGGCAGCACCGATGACAACGATCATGCCGCAGTTTCCTTCTCTGATCTTCTGCACAACAAAGGAAACGATCTCTTCCGGATCTTCAATGTTATGGAAGGCCGCGGAAGCACTTTCCCATTCTTCTTTTGTGACCGGATGAACGTCTCTGTGGACCTCCCGGCCGAGATGATTCTTTGCAATGACTACCTCGTCTGCGATCGAAAGCGCATCCCGGAAACCGTCAAACATCAGACGGAGCCTTGAGACCTGATGCGGCTCGAATACGGCAAGAAGCTTCTTTTCCGGGAAGTAATCGCGGCACATGGTCAGAACCGCCCTGATCTCCGTCGGATGATGCGCATAGTCATCAAAGACCGGGATACCGAGGCATTCACCGACCGGATCGAAACGTCTGCCGACGCCCGTGAATGTCTGAAGCGTATTTTCAATATCGGGATCGGCGACACCGTATGTCCGCGAAACAAGGATCGCGGATACCGCATTGGAAACATTATATTCGCCGAACATCTTCATGCGGAAGATATGTTCCTTCCCTTCCTCATTTACGGCAAACACGGTTCCCGCAGATGTCTTTTCGATCGTCCGGTAGAATACTTTTCTGACCGGGAAGGAAAAACCGTCATACGTTTTCTCCTCTCTTGAAAAAGCGGTCACGCGGATGCCTTTTCCGGAAAGGAATTCTTCGGAACGCTTCAGGACTTCGATACATCCTTCGCTGTCTCCGTTCACGATCAGATCCCGAAGAGACGGACTTCCCGCAACGAAATCACGATAACTGTCAAGCATCTCATCATAGGTGGAATAACACTCGGGGTGATCCATTTCCACAATATTCAGAACTGCTGTCTCGGGGTGATAATTGTGGAAATTGCGGTTGAACTCATCCGCTTCGCAGACAAACAGATCGGATGCCCCCGATCTTCCTCCGTTATTCCATTTCTTATATACGGAACCGCCTTCTACCGTGGGATCCTTCTTTGCATCGATGAGGATCTCCGCAGTCAGAAAAGTCGTTGTGGTCTTTCCGTGCGTACCGGCGACGGCAATGACTCTCTTATCCTTCTGAAGATAACGTCCCATGAATTCCTGCCAGGTCATCAGGATGCCCTTCTCCTTTGCAAGAAGGAGCTCCGGATTGTCCGGGCTGATGTCGAAAAGCGCCGGTGATACCGCTACGATATCCACGTCATCCGTAATGTGACTGATGTCATGTCCCAGATAGATCGGTATATTCTTCTTCCTGAGTTCGGAAGCGTAATAAGAGGAATCGGACTGATCACAGCCCGTTACGGTATAGCCGTAATCGGATGCAAGAAGCGCAATGGATGCGCAGCCGCTTCCGCAGATCCCCATAAAATGTACATGTTTGCAAGGTTTATTCTCTACCATTCCGGTTACTTCCAATTCTGAAAATACTGAGCGGCTGTTCTTCAAGCAGTCCTTTTTTCCGTGATCTGCTGTTCAAAACATACCAATACGATTTAAACTATACCACAGATCACTTAAATTGACCATCTGTTTTTGCAATTAATCTTCTGCCGGCCTGACAGCATAGAACAAACAGGAGGCAGCCGCGCCGCCTCCGTTCGATCTCATTCATGTTTTTTCTGACTTCCTGTCCGGATGATAAAAAGCTCCGCAGCCATATTTTCCTGCAGATCGCCGGTCTTCACACGTTTTTCAAGATCCAGAAGCTCCTGCACCGCAGAGGAAAGCTCTGCATCGGAATATCCGGCCGCCTGTTTTTTCAGCTTGTTTACGACAAAAGGCCTGACACCGAGAAGCGCTGCAAGCTCCGCATTTCCGGTTCTTCTCTTCTCTTCTTTTTTGAGAAGCATCAGCTGATTGAACGTTCTTTCGATCAGAAACAGGATCCGCATCGGCGGTTCCTTTAAGGCGATCAGATCATAGTAAAGATCGAGGGATCTTCTGATGTTCCGTTCCGCCAGCGCCTCCGTCATATCAAAGATCCTGTTGGCAATATGCGGCGTAATGACTTCCTGTGCATCCTGTCTCGTGATCCCCTCGCGGTCCATGCAGAAATCACACAGCTTCGTGACCTCCGAAAGTACGCCGTCCATCTCTTCCGGGAGATTGGAAAAGACATATTCAAAGGCATCCCTTGTGATCTTTAAGCCTCTGTCTGAGATCTGACGAAGGACCCAGTTCTTCATGGTCTCTTCATCGGGATGATTCATCTCGGATACATATCCGGTTTCCGTTACTTTCTTATACAGACGATTCCGCTTGTCCGTCTCCGTTTCGGAAAAGATCACACAGGCAGTCTCCGGAAGCGTCTGGATCCACTCCGCATAGCCTTCCGAAGCCGACTTGAACAGACCGGTGTCTTTCAGGACCAGAAGCCTTTTATCCGCGAAAAAGGGCATGGTATCCGTAAAATCCCGAAGTACGGACAGCGACACATCATGTCCCTCCTCCTCATGATAGTTCATGGTATCTCCGGACAGAACGGCCTCCTTCAGCCTGTTCAGATAATACTGCTTCAGGTAAGGCTCGTTTCCGTACAGCAGGTAGACCTTTCTGAATGTTCTGTTTTTGATATCCTGAGCGATGTTCTTCATAATGTCTGTATCATAGCATCTCTCTATCCGTTTTTCAAGTTCCGCCTGAAAGGCCTGACAACAGCAGTTTCTTCGTTAATCACAACTGTGATCTCACCGCATTCCTTCGTGCAGAACACAGCCGTATCCAGCTCTTCAAATCTTTTCAGGACATCATCGGACGGATGTCCGTAACGGTTGTTTCTTCCGGCACTGATAAAAGCAGCTTTGGGACAGATCTTCCGAAGGAAAGCCGGGGAGGATGAATACCTGGACCCGTGATGTGCCGCTTTCAGGAGATCGACCGCATCCAGTTCAGGAAGGATCGATTTTTCCTGTTCCTCCGAAATATCTCCCGCAAACAGCACGGAACATCCGCCTGTTCTCAGAAGAAGCACCAGCGAGACTGCATTTCCGGATAGACTGTTATCCTCTTCCGGCCACAGGACAGAAAAGGAAAGATCACCCGCCTGTGCCGTCAT
>JAZUFC010000110.1:0-10649 GCA_045640465.1 Lachnospiraceae bacterium
GAAGGATCCGCAGGGACTTTCAGGGTCGTCCGACACCGCTTTATCATTGCCAGCGCCTTTCGAATCTTCTGGGCCGGACACAAATCTATATTAAGCGTGAAGATCTTAATCATACCGGCGCGCACAAGCTGAACCACTGCATGGGTGAAGGGCTTCTCGCAAAATACATGGGAAAGAAAAAGCTGATCGCAGAGACGGGCGCCGGACAGCACGGCGTGGCGCTTGCTACGGCGGCAGCCTATTTCGGTCTTGAATGTGATATCTATATGGGCGAAGTGGATATTGCAAAACAGGCACCGAATGTCACCCGTATGAAGATGCTCGGCGCACATGTCATACCGGTCACGGAAGGCCTGAAAACCTTAAAGGAAGCGGTAGACGCCGCATTCCGGGCTTATTCGCAGGAATATAAAGATGCGATCTACTGTATCGGCACTGCAGCCGGTCCCCATCCGTTCCCGCTGATGGTCAGAGATTTCCAGCAGGTCGTGGGTGATGAAGCCCGTGCACAGTTCCTCGAACAGACCGGTCATCTGCCTGATAAGGTCGTCGCGTGTGTAGGCGGGGGTTCAAATTCCATCGGCATGTTTGTACCGTTTTTAGCAGATCCGGTCGAGATCTACGGCGTGGAACCTCTGGGCCGCGGACCGGAACTCGGTAATCACGCAGCCAGCATGACTTACGGCGAAGTCGGCGTCATGCACGGTTTCAAGTCCGTTATGCTGGCGGATGAAAACGGCCAGCCCGCTCCCGTCTACTCGAACGCATCGGGTCTCGACTACCCTGCAGTCGGACCGGAGCATGCGCTCCTGCATGAAATGGGCCGTGTAAATTATGTGACGGTCGACGACATGGAAGCCATCGAAGCGCTGTTTGCCCTCTCCCGCTATGAAGGCGTGATCCCTGCAATCGAAAGCTCTCATGCGCTGGCGTATGCGATGCGTGTCGCCCGCGAAGGAAAGACAGGCAGCATTCTTGTGAATCTTTCCGGCCGGGGGGATAAAGATCTCGATTTTGTCACGGAGCATTACGGTTACGGCGATGATTTCATCAGAAATATGCCGGAAAACCGTAAAGCATAACGAAACTGTTTACGATCCGTGAAAACGGGGCTGATCACACTGTGATCAGCCCCGTTTTCATGAGCGGTTCCGCTGATTTATTCAACCTTCATGCCGTAACCGTCCAGCATCTTGTAATGAGACTCCACTTCCTTCAATTCGTCGTACCGGAAACGGATAAATGTTTTTCCGTTCAGCGTTCCCGGATTGTCGCCCGCAACATGATAAGTGACGAAATCCTTGTCGGACATGGTCAAAGTGATCTCAGGAAAATCATACATGCTGTCGCCTGTTTTTTCCAGTACCAGAGCATGATCCCGAACCGTGTACTTATTTTTCGCATAAACCAGCTTCATCGGCACACCGTCTCCGTCTCTGGTATAATTCGTTACAGTCAGGTTCAGTTTCTGATCGGACGGATCCACATAAATCTGAATAGAATACTCCGCATTTGCAGTGTCATCCGCATCCGCCTGCCGGTACCAGCAGCCTTCCAGTGCAGCGAGGTCTCCTGCTGCACTATCGGTTTCCTCTTCCGGTTTTGCGACCGTGATCACATTCATTCCCTCATGCACAACAATCGGAAGCTCCAGCACCTTTTTCATATCCCTGACCGCATAAAAGGTCGCCGGAGAACCATTCAGCCCGTAATAATAGTTCGTACAGCTGAACTGATAGTTCTGTTCCGGTGTGAAGAAAAGCTTGCAGTTTCCGGTCGCGTCGCTCAGATAAAGCCGGCAGTCCGCGTATTCGGATTCCGCAAAGCTGTCTGTGTCCGGATCATTCAGAGAGAAGGAAAGCTCTTTGTTCAGTTCATCACAGGCAGAAGTCACCTTCCGGTAAACGTCATTCAGCACTTTGTAATAATAGATCTTCACGAGTTCGTCCATATAAGGGCGGACCCAGCTCAGAATATCGGCCCTGTACTTCTCACGCATCACGCCGATCTCATGATCCGAGGGACGTTTATAGACCTCATTCAGCATATCACCCCAGAGGTAGTTTCCGTAACGGGTATCGGAAAGGAAACGGTTCAGGGCATTCGGGTTGGTCCTGGGCAGGTTCCAGAAGACGTTGACATAGGAAAGAAGCGTGTGGTCGATCTTTTTCGTGATCATGCTGTAATCATACTTTGCGACCTCGTCAAAATACATTTTCCAGTCGCTGTACTGGGTGACGCTGCTGCAGCGCAGATAGTATTCAGACTGCTGCAGGATCTCATCAGGATTCTCCCAGGCGTATTCCACTTTGTCTTTATAGTAGACGCCGCGGCTCAGGCCGCCTTTCCGGTTGTAAACAATGTATTTATTGCTGAATTTCCTGTAGGCGAATTCGGGCGCTTCAAGGCCGTCCACATTGATCTCATTCAATGCCTTTCCGGCCATGCTTAGTACAAAAAGCACGATGCCTGCAATATTGCACATAGTGGCCACAGAGCCGCCGTAATAGGCAGCAGCGGCCCAGAGACCGACAGAAGCCACATCATTCAGATTGTTTTTCAGTGTCTGCGCGACATCTCCGGTCCTGATACTTTCGGAAACAAGCTTCGCACAGGCAAGCGCAGCGCCGAAGGAGCCCAGCTTGTCCGAAAGGCCCTTCATCTTTTCAAGCTGGCCAAGAGAAAGCATGCCGAGGCCGGAACCGCCTGCCATGCCGGCCTGTGTTGCCGTGTCGATACCGCCGGTGAAATCGCCGAGGACACCGAGTCCGTATTCCGTATATTTGCCCATGTCGGAAACGGTCATGGCCGGAACCGGAATATTTGAAAGCCCGGGCATCTGACTTATGCCGCGGATGTAGGAAGCAAGCGCTCCGTAGTTCACGGCAACGGACTGATCCGGACCTGCTTCCCCGACCGGGATCAGAAGGTTTCCGTCAGAAAGTCCCTCCCCCTTCAGTACCATACTGCAGAAAACCGCAAAAGTACAGAAATGGTCGGTATAGCAGACAGCCTTTCCTCTTTCATCCACTTCCGTATAAAGGATCTCCCAGGATCCCGTGCTTTCGTTAAAATACTGCACCAGAACGTTATCACCCCATGCAGGATCATAGGGAAGCTCCAGCTTTGCGATTCCCGCAAGCTCTGCGCTGCCGCCGTCCAGCTTTACATCGTAGGCCACCGCTTCGTAATCGTCATTTGACTGAATACCAAGGGATGCGACCGAAAGACTGTGCTCTGCTTCATCACAGACGGAATAGGGATCCAGTGTAACTGTGACGCCGTTTTCAAAGCGGGTCTCCGGACTTGAGCCGGCAACAGTCAGGGTCTCTGCCGGTACGGAATTGCTTTCGGGGAAGCGGATCCCGCACTGCTCGACTGCGGTCACGCCCTGATAGACTTCATTCAGGAGAGCCTCGACCTCGGCGGGTATCTCCATTTCTTCGGAAGCGCCGGCATTTTCCTTTTTGTATTTGATAAAGCCCGGAGAAATGTAGGCGGCCACATAAGCCTCTGCGATCATTACAAGAATAAGAAGAAAGCACACAAAACCTGACCTTTTCTTTTTCATAGCTTCCTCCTTACGGTCTGACAAGGGCTAAATACCCTTCCGTGCCATCGTCGTTCCAGCTTCCGACGGCATACTCTTTTCCGTTCTGCCGATAAAAATCCGTGATATCGACCTCTGCATCCCCGGTTAATGAGAAACGTCCGTCCGACCATGCGCCGGTCAGCAGAATGCCCGGACAGTCCTCTTCGGAATAGGACGCATCATCCTCAAACCAGTAGACTGCGTACCAGCTGACCGTCATTTCAGGGGCCTCCTGTCCCGCGTCGATGAAGACATTAAATAGCCGGATGCTCTCCCGGCCGTTTTCATTTCCGGGATCCAGATAGAGCATGGCTTTCCAGCTTCCGGTAACTGAACCGAAATCCGTGATCTTTTCCGCATTTTCCGGAACGCCGTTCTGAAAAACATCGCCCACATACCAGTCTATGAAATCCGCGTCCTCCGGACGGTCAGAGCCATCCGGCAGTACCGGCGCCTCCTGAAGAAGCGTTTCCTCTTCATCGCCGGGCGGAATCAGTGCAGCGAACGGATCTTCGCCGTTTCCGGCACTTTCCGTCATTACGACATGATCTTCATTTTCAATTTTCTGATCTTCGCTGTCCCCGAAAGAAAGTATGTCCGTCTCTGCTGCCTGTTTCGGGATCCATTTGAAAATCTCCGCATCCTCCAGCCCGAGCTTTTTCAATATTTTCGGTGAGAAGATCAAAAGCAGGAGAAGAAGGTCAATAAAAAACAGTAATTTTTTCATGGATTTCCCCTTTTCTGTAAACTCTGTTCAGCGCCGGCTGCCTGTAAAGCGGGCATTCAGCCTTCCGGACTTACAGCACTGCATCCAGAAAACTCCTGAGTGCATCCTCTTCTTTCCCGGATGATATCTGCTTCCCGATCACCGGAATACCGTTTTTTTCAAGGAATGCAGCATAACCTTCCGAGATCGCGCTGTTTTCGCTGTTTTCACCGGTGAGGATCACAAAAGCAGGCGGATCCTCGGCTTTCATGGCGAGGCGGTAAGGACAGGCCTTTTCCGCGTTCTCATCCGACCGGAAATCATCTCCGTATATCGTCTCCATCTTATGAACGAACTCCGGCGTGCTGTGTCTTTCATCAGGAGAAAATATATTAAAATCCGTATCGAAACTTCCCGCCGCCTTTACGCGAATTCCCTTTTTCAGCGCCGTACGGACTGCTCCGAGACCGCCCGAACCGGTTCCGAAAATAAAAGACCTTTCCGGATCAAGCGTGATCCCGAACGTATCGTGAAAATGCGCGGTCAGATCCTTTGTCAGATAACTGTACCAGTCCAGACCACGGACCATGTCCTCCCAGTCGGAGTGCAGGCCTTCCGGCATGACAACAGCGATCCCGTATTCTTCCGAGACCGCTTCCATATCCGCTTTCCGCATCCATGATGACGCAAGCGTACCTTCTTCCGGAAGGAGCCACAGAACCGGAAGCGTTTCGACACAGCTGTCAAACGAAGGCAGGGTTACAGTGCATCTTGACGCAATTCTCAGATGCGGAAGCTGAACGCGTACCTGGATCAGCATAGCGGTTCCTCCTTTCCGAAAACATAATCGATCGCTTCTTCCATCATGGGATTCCATGTTGTGAATTCATGTCCGCCGGGCATGACCTTTGTCCGGACGGGAATGCCGGATGCGTTCAGTTCATCCACAAACCGCATATCTTCAAACCGGGCATGATCCTCCGAACCCCAGCCGAGGAAAAGCCTCGGGATCTCCTCTCCCGCCTCCTTTTTCCGGCGGAGGATCGAAAGAACATCTCCCTTACTTCCTGCATAAGCTGCGGAAGAGCCGAAAGCATCATAAAGCTCGTGACCGCCGCCGTGGCGTCCCGTTTCCAGAAGCGTCATCGTATAGACCATATCAAGAGGCGAACTGAAGCCGATGCAGCCGCAGATCCTGTCAGGCCGGGCAAGCGTCAGCTTATATGCGCCGTGGCCGCCCATGGAGATGCCCATAACGGCATTATCCTCTTTTTTTGCCGAAAGCTTTTTGAAAAGCTCCGGAGCATGATCAAAGACCTCCTCAACAAATGAATAGCCTTTTTCTCCATAGACCATATCCGTATAGACTCCGAGGTACGAAGTCGGCGCCACGACCGCGATATTCCTTTCATTGCAGAATCCGATAACGGGTGAATACAGAAGCGACTGCGCATAATCCCCGAACGCGCCGTGCAGGAGCCAGAGCACCGGATATCCATCTTCGCCGCAGGGACGGTCCGGAATAAAAACGCCGTATTCCCCTTCGCCGCCGAGGACCGGCGACTGATAAGTGATCGTGTAAAAAGCCATATACCCTCCAAAAACAATTATACCCGAAATGGGCGCATAAAACCGAACCTCTGCGCCCGTATCCGAAGATACCGGGTTTTCTGCAGATCAGAAAATCAATAATCACCTGAATCCGAAACGGTGAACCTTTCACTTAAACCCGAATATGATAACCGGATAACCGCGAACCCGAACCATAAACAGTACCGGAAACACAGCTTTAAATAAAATTTGTTCTGATCCTGCACGGAAAAACTGCGGTATACGCAGCTGATCAATCGATCTCCACTTCAAACTCAAAAGTCTGGTTGAATCTGTCGAGCGCGATCTGCATTTCGGAGATCTGCGCATCGACACGCTCATATTCCTTCGTGATCAGCGCCGGATCAAAGTTGATATACTGATACTCCGGAGCTGTTTTTCTGGAAGACATCATGCCGGAACTGATCCTTGTCTTCGGCTGCATTTTGCGGAGTCTGTCCAGAAAACTCTTCCGCTGGTTCAGCTGCGCCATCGCCACCAGGATCTCATCCACGGACATCTCCCGCTCTCCGACCGTGATCCGGTTCATGATATTGACCGTATTGATCGCGTGCTTCAGCTTTACCGTCTTTTCATCGATCTCCATGATCTTTGCAGCCACCTCCGCATAATCATAATCAGGGATCAGCGGCTCCTCGTCAAGAGCGGCAATATAAGTGCAGCCCTCGTTTTCCCTGTTTCTGTAAAATTCCTTATCTTCATTCAGCTTTTTCAGCATCTTGTTTGCAAAAGCAGATGTCATCTTCATTTTATCTTCCTCCGGTTATTTTTATCGCTCATTTTCTTCGTGTTGTCAACCTCAGACTTCCGTTCTCCCGCTTCAGCCATATCACGGATGAATGCGGAATCCCCGTGCAGATCGAAAAGATACAGACGCGTTCTTGCTCTGGTGATTCCGACATAAAAGATCCTTCGTTCCTCTTCATATGCACGGCGCTCCTCATCGGAAGCCGCCTTCCATTCCTTTTCGGATGCCAGTGCCCTTTCGGGAAAGATACCGTCGCAGACATCCATAAGATACACGGTATCATATTCAAGACCTTTGCTGGAATGGATCGTGGAAAGGACCAGCGGACAGTCGGGATCGTATTCCCTGTTTTTGACGATCTCCGAAAGCTCCGTCAGTCTGTCCAGAAATTCTCTGACCCCCGTCTCATTGGAAGCGATCGCCTTCAGTATCGGTATCTTGTTGTCGCTGATATGCGCCCTCTCCAGATAATCCGAATATCCCATCAGCGACGTGATCCGGAAAAGCGCATTCTTTGCGGATTCCTCCGCCAGTTTTTCGCAGTTTTCCCGAAACTCCGAAAGCCTCTCCCTTATTCTCTGCGGTAGCTCCTTTACGCTTTTTGCCGCCGCAAAAACCGAGATCCCGTAATGCGAAGCGATATCGCAGATCCGGTTTGCATTCTCCTTGTCGATATAAAGATTCAGTTTATAATAGATCTGCAGGAACAGTTCCGTGTCCCGCGTGTTGCAGGCAAACTGCAGAATGCTCCGGATATCCGAAACGACACGGTGTGTAAAGAAGACCCATTCGGAACTTCTCATTGTATACGGAACACGGTTTCTTTCGAGAAGATCGATCAGCGGAAGGACCTGCTCATTCTCTCTGAACAGAACCGCCGTCCGCTCCTCAGGTTCCGAGACCGCTTTCAGAAGATAGGTATACTGCGCACTTCTGGCCTTCACGCGGAGGATCTTGACATCCGAACCGGTATCGTTTGCCGCGTGCATGCTCTTTTTGTGACGGAAGCGGTTCTTCTGAATGAAATTATCGGCCGCTTTTACGATCCCGGAACCCGATCGGAAATTCTCCTCCATCAGCAGGATACGGGCCTTCGGATACCTCTTTTTCATGTTCAGAAGCGCATCCGGATAAGCTGCACGGAACCCGTAAATGCTCTGATCCTCATCTCCCACCAGAAACAGATCTCCGTCCTCTCCCGCCAGCAGATCAATGATCTCATGCTGGATCTTTGATGTATCCTGCGCTTCATCCACGCAGATGTAAAGGAAACGTTTCCGGAAAAACTCCAGAAGCGCCGGTATCTTCCGAAGAAGCCTGAGCGCATAGACCATCTGATCGTCATAATCCATCAGAGAGCGCTCCCGAAGGACCTTCTCATACTCTTCAAAGATCTTCTGCAGCGGCAGGTCCCGCTCTTTTACCAGTCTGCCGATCTCTTTTCCGGAGATCTGCATATTTTTTATATATGTAATCTGCGTATTCAGTTCCTTCAGATCACTTTCGGAAGGATAACTACAGGTTTCTTTCTGATAGATCTCCGAAAGGATCCTGTTCTTTTCGCGCTCATCGGAAAGCAGCGAAAACGGTTCTTTTCCGATCCGCCTTCCGTATGCGGAAATGATCATCGCGCACAGGCCGTTGATCGTTCTGAACTCCGGAACGGCCTGCATATCCTCCCCGAATTCTTCCAGATAACGCCGGCGGCAGTCATTGGCCGCTGCCACGGTATATGTGATCGCCAGAATGTTTTCGGGCGGGATCTGAAGGCAGCGGATCATATAACCGAGCCGCTTCACAAGAACCGTGGTCTTTCCGCTGCCGGGGACCGCCAGAAGCAGGAACTGCCCTTTGACCGCATGAACGGCTTCTTTCTGTTCTTTTGTCAGTCCGTCCAGATACTGACGGTCAAATTCCTCACCTGTCATCCTGTTTCTGTTTCCGAAGCGTCCACAAAAGACCTTCGCAGCCGCTGCTGATCTCCTTCCATGCTGTCTCAAAATCCCTTGTATACCAGGGATCCGCCACTTCTTTTCCGAATGCGCCGTATTCGGAAAGAAGATGCATTTTGTTATCCGGATCTCCTCCGCAGATCAGCTTCATATTCCGCATGTTATAGGAATCCATCCCGATGATCAGATCATACAGCCTGTAGTCCTGCTTTACCATTACGCGAGCCTTATGCGCATCACAGCTGATCCCGTGCTCATTCAAAAGACGCTTTACCGGCGGATATACAGGGTTTCCGAGCTCCTCCACGCTGGTCGCGGCAGAAGAAACCAGGATCTCGTCCGAAAGATGATTCTCTGCGATCTTCTTTTTCATGATGTACTCCGCCATGGGGGAACGGCAGATGTTGCCGTGGCAAATGAACAGTATTTTTATCATTGGTGTATGTAAACCTCCGTAAGTGATTATACTGGTATACATATCGGCCATTACTTCTTTGGATCTCTCCACTTCGTAAAATGCGACCTTTATTGTCGCGTCGTTTACTCATAAGCTTGTTCTCTTTTCAGTGGAGAAGAGCCGATTTGACCATTCCATTATATCACAGCAAATCAAGTCTCCTCTACGCCAAATAGGCGTAATATACTGCATATCCACGAGTATTAATTTGCTGAAAATCTTCTTTCATTTTCATTTACATTTCCACAAAGCCATAGGATGAGCTTCAATACGTTCAATGATACTATCATCAAATAACAATTCCGGTCGATACTCTTTAGCACAGAATCGTTCCATGTACTCTCGCTCAGATTCTGTAAGACACATAAGGTTTGATATGTATTCCTTTGCCTGAGTCTTTCGTTCCTCCAGATTAAAATTATCTTTCTTACTGATAACCGGAAAGAGGTCTCGCCTGATCTTTGCAAAATTCAAAGTGTCAATAGCCGATACGTCAAAGTTCAGATTGATCTTCTCTTTTTCAGATGAAATAGTTGTGTAGAATGCAAAACATTTTCTGAATAAATCTTTATCATCTGCAAACAATCCAGCAGAAATCAGGTTTCCCCAGTCGTATAGATCTCTAGCTGCCGCTCTGCTAATCAGTGCATTACCCTTTGCCGCAAATATTTCCATCGGCTTGATCATACGAATCGTTAGTCCATCATCAAATGCCTTGGGAAGAATACTATTCGCTACAGGATCAAAAATATGGGCGCGCAATGAATAATTAATCTCTATTTTAATCATATCCCTGTTCCCGCCCGTATTCAGATACTGAAAATGAAATGCATCCAGACTATGGCTGAATCTAGATGCCGGCGACAGTTGATATCTTTCCAACCCCATGTAATCTTTTATAATCTGGCTAATTCTCTCCCTCGCAAGCAGCATGTCTTCTCTACTGTCATTAGGAATGTAATCCATATCAATATCCACAGATAATCGCGGCAGATTAAAAACCGTCAGATTGATCGCAGTGCCACCTTTTAGGAGCAAATGATCTCTAAGTACCTCTTGTTCATTAAAGAAGCGAAGGATTTCTTTTAGTCTGAGAACCTTTTCAAATGTATCTCTAACGAATCCATATTCTTTCGCTAATGCACCGATTTCACTTTTATTATATTGCGGCATCCCCTATCACCCCATTCTTTAGATCAAGTATTCCTTCCGGAATCACAAGTTTCCATTCATCATTATATGAGCCGGATTTTATATCTGAAGTCAGATATCGTTTACTCTTACCAATTCTACTTTTACATTCATCAAAAAAATGTTCGGACAGATCTAACTGGCCTGATAATCCTTGCAGCAAGTAACCTGACTTCTGATAAAGGAATTGATTTTGAAACAAGTTCAGATATGCAAGCAGTCTTTTTTCCTGAAGATGACGCATACTGCTAATATTCTGAAAAACCTCTTCAATTCCGGAAATTTTATCCATGTCTTTTATACAATCCAGCAACGTGCGTTCCATATCTGTAATCCGTATTCCACCGGAATACTCAGGACTGATTATCCCATCACTGCTTTTAGATTTGATA
>JAZUFC010000111.1:0-4822 GCA_045640465.1 Lachnospiraceae bacterium
ATGGTAGCAGTTGCTCTGTTCTTCCCCTATCTGGCGATCGCCAAGGATTATGAGCCTCTTCTTCTGGTCCCCATTTCCTTCGGCATGCTGCTCGTGAATATCTATCCGGATATCATGGCAGCTCCCAAAGACGGAGCCGCAGGCGGACTGCTTTACTATTTCTATCAGCTGGATGAGTGGAGTATTCTTCCGTCCCTGATCTTCATGGGTGTCGGCGCTATGACGGACTTCGGTCCGCTGATCGCGAACCCCGCAAGCTTCCTGCTGGGCGCAGCCGCTCAGTTCGGTATCTATATCGCCTACTTTATGGCGATCCTGTTCGGTTTCAATGACAAGGCTGCGGCTGCCATCTCCATCATCGGCGGCGCAGACGGCCCGACCTCCATCTTCCTCTGCTCCAAGCTCGGACAGACGGAATATATGGGACCCATTGCCGTGGCGGCTTATTCCTACATGTCACTGGTTCCGATCATTCAGCCTCCGATCATGAAGCTTTTCACGACCGAAGAGGAGAGAAAGATCAAGATGGAACAGCTTCGTCCCGTTTCCAAGCTTGAGAGGATCCTGTTCCCCATCATCGTCACAGTCGTGGTCTGCATGATCCTTCCGACGACTGCTCCGCTTGTAGGTATGCTGATGCTCGGCAACCTCTTCCAGGAGTGCGGCGTTGTCAAGCAGCTTTCCGAGACCGCTTCCAATGCGCTGATGTACATCGTTGTTATTATTCTGGGTACTTCTGTCGGTGCGACCACCTCTGCAGAAGCTTTCCTGAAGTTCGATACCCTCAAGATCGTAGCACTCGGTCTGGTCGCATTTGCGTTCGGTACCGCTGCCGGCGTTCTGTTCGGCAAGCTGATGTGCAAGATCACTCACGGCAAGGTCAACCCGCTGATCGGTTCCGCAGGCGTTTCCGCGGTCCCGATGGCAGCCCGTGTATCTCAGAAGGTCGGTTCGGAGGCGGATCCCACGAACTTCCTGTTAATGCATGCAATGGGCCCCAACGTGGCAGGTGTTATCGGTACTGCAGTCGCTGCAGGTACCTTCATGGCGATCTTCGGAGTGAAGTGATTCCGGGGAACATTTAAGGAGAACAGATATGACAGAAATTAAGAAAAAACCTGTTGGAATAACAGAAACGGTCTTACGTGACGCACATCAGTCCCTGATCGCCACCAGAATGACCACGGAAGAAATGCTTCCCATCGTTCCCGTAATGGACGAAGTCGGCTACCGCGCAGTAGAGTGCTGGGGCGGCGCGACCTTCGATGCCTGCCTTCGTTTCCTGAAGGAGGATCCGTGGGACAGATTAAGAAAGCTTCGCGACGGCTTCAAGAAGACCAAGCTTCAGATGCTGTTCAGAGGCCAGAATATTCTGGGTTACAACCACTATGCAGATGATGTTGTAGAGTACTTCGTTCAGAAGTCCATCGCAAACGGTATCGACATCATCCGTATCTTCGACTGCTTCAACGACTTAAGAAACCTTCAGACTGCTGTCAATGCGGCCAAGAAGGAAAAAGGTGAAGTTCAGGTGGCTCTTTCCTATACGCTCGGCGATGCTTATACGCTGGATTACTGGAAGCAGACCGCGAAAGAGATCGAAGAGATGGGTGCGGATTCGCTCTGCATCAAGGATATGGCAGGTCTTCTGGTACCCACAGAGGCAACAAGACTTGTGACCGCGCTGAAGGAAGGCACGGATATCCCGATCGAGATCCATACACATTATACATCAGGCGTCGCAGCCATGACTTACTTAAAGTCCGTCGAAGCCGGCGCTGATATCATCGACACCGCTATTTCCCCGTTCGCAATGGGTACTTCCCAGCCTGCAACGGAGGTTATGGTCGAGACCTTCAAGGGTACACCTTACGATACCGGTCTGGATCAGAACAAGCTTGCCGAGATCGCGGATTATTTCCGTCCGATCCAGGAGAAGTATCTGGCATCCGGTCAGCTGAATCCGAAGGTCATGGGCGTCAATATCAAAACGCTTCTGTATCAGGTACCCGGCGGCATGCTTTCAAACCTGGTGTCCCAGTTAAAGGAAGCACATGCGGAAGACAAGTACTATCAGGTACTTGAGGAGATCCCGAACGTCCGTAAGGACCTTGGCGAGCCCCCGCTTGTAACTCCGTCTTCACAGATCGTCGGTACACAGGCTGTTCTGAATGTCCTTCAGGGTGAGCGCTACAAGATGATCACCAAGGAGACCAGAAAGATCCTGCACGGCGATTTCGGCAAGACCATCAAGCCCTTCAATCCCGAAGTGCAGAAGAAGGCTATCGGCGACGAGAAGCCGATCACCTGCCGTCCGGCAGATCTGATCGCTCCGCAGCTTCCGCAGTTCGAAAAGGAAGTCGCTCCTTACAGACAGCAGGATGAGGATGTTCTTTCCTACGCGTTGTTCCCGCAGGTCGCACTGGACTTTTTCAAGTATCGTGAGGCTCAGCAGAAGAAGGTCGATGTGACCGCAGCCGACACCGAAAACAAAGCATATCCCGTATAAGGAGAGAGAGTATGACATTACTGGAACAGTGGAGAGATCTGGCCTATCAGCAGCAGACCAATGTGAAGGATATGAACCTTTTCTGGAATGCATATTTCGAAAAGGAAAAAGGCTTTTATGCAGAGCTTCTGAAAACCGGGGAGACTGTGACCGGTACGATCCCGGCTCTCGCAGAGCGTTACAGTGTATCGGAGACCGTTATGGTGGGTATTCTGGACGGCATCAATGATTCTCTGAAGGAGCCGAATCCCATCGAGACGATGGACAATGAGACTGTCCTTTCTCTGGATTACGATACGGAAAAGCTTTATAAAAACATGGTTATTGCAAAGGCGGACTGGCTTTACGGTCTTCCCGAGTGGGACAGCCTTCTTTCGGAAGAGAGAAGAAAAGAACTGTATAAAGAGGCGAAGGCTTCGGGAACAGTGGTAAAGGGCAAAAAGATCGGCAGAAACGATCCCTGTCCCTGCGGTTCCGGCAAAAAGTATAAGTTCTGTCACGGTAAAAACGCATAATCGGATGCTTTTTTCGATCCGGCAGTAATGTGTGAGAATATTCGGCATGGCAGGTCCTGTATCTGCCGTGCCGATTTTCGCTATATCTTCAGAAATGTAAAAGCTGTTATCAAAGAGGGGTTTCATTTATGGCACGAGACAAATGGTCTTCACGTTCAACATTTATTCTTGCTGCGGTCGGTTCCGCGGTCGGACTCGGAAATGCATGGCGTTTCCCGGGACTTGCCGCGAAGCACGGCGGCGGCGCATTCCTGTTTGTTTATATCATTGCGATGCTCGCACTGGGCATTCCGCTTCTTTCCATGGAGATCGCCATGGGCAGAAGGATCCGTTCGGGCGCTCCCGGTACCATGAGAGCTGTCGGCAGAAAAGCTGAGCCGATCGGCTGGATGGCGGTATCTAACGGCTTCTTTATTTCCATCTATTACGCAGTCGTTTTCGCATGGGTCATTCTGATGTTTTTCATGAGCTTTAAGTTCGCGGGCTTCACAAAGGCCGCAGACGGTTCTGCCCTCGCTGCAAATCTCTGGGCTGAGACGATCAGAACGACCGGTACGACAAGCGGCTTCGGTACCTTCTCATGGCCGGTCTTTATCTGTCTGATCCTGGCATGGGGCATGGCCTACTGGTGTATCCGGAACGGTTCCGCAAGTGTCGGAAAGGTCGTCAAATATACGGTCTCTCTGCCGGTCATCTGCCTTCTGATCCTTGCGATCCGCGGTCTGACGATGCCCGGAGCGGGAGAGGGCCTTGCGAAGTTCTTTATTCCGGACTGGTCCGCTCTGAAGGATTCCACACTCTGGGTCGATGCCATCGGTCAGGTGTTCTATTCTCTGTCCGTAGCCATGGCGATCATGTTTGCCTACGGTTCCTTCCTGGATAAGAATTCCAATATTGCAGCCGATACCATGATCATTGCGGTCTCTGACTTCCTGATCAGTGTTCTGGCAGGCATCGTCATGTTTACGACCATGTCCGGCACAGGCATGCTGAACAAGATGACGGATTCCGGTATCTCCACCGCATTCATCGTCTATCCGCAGGCGATCGTCAATCTGACTTCGGTTCCGGCAGTCAATGCGATCTTTGCATTTGTATTCTATTTCTGCCTGATCACGCTTGCAATCGACTCTCTGTTCTCCATCGTGGAGGGCACATCGACTGCATTCTCGGACAAATTCAGACTGGACAAGAAGAAGACGACCCGTTTCTTCTGTATCTTTGAATTCGTTCTGGGCATCGTATTCTGTACGGGCGCAGGTCTTGCGATCCTTGATATTCTGGACAATTTCATCAATGCCTATACGCTGATCCTGACAGGCGTTCTGGAAGCGGTAGCTGTCGGCTGGCTCTTCAATACGGCGAAGGTGCTGGATGAGATCAACAGAAACACGAAGAAATTCAAAATGCCGAAGTGGTGGTTCCTGCCTTCCATCAGATTTGTGTGTCCGGTCATTCTGTTCGCGCTGTTTGTATGGAACCTGGTCATGCTGTTTAAGAACGGCGGCATCTACGGAGCGGGAGACGGTTATTCTCTTGCATCCAACCTGATCTGCGGCTGGCTCATCATCGCACTTACGATCGCATCCGGCTTCGTCATCAGGGTGGTCGCGAAGAAGAAAGCGGCAAAGGGATATAAAGAGGACGAACGTGAATGGGACGAATTCCCGTTTGAATAATGCAGATCAGCGGTCTGCTCACAGTGATCCGGCGCCTGAGGCGCCGGATCTTTTGATGCACAAGGGGTTCAGTGTCTTCGTGCTTGCAAAGTGCCCTTTTGGGTACGAGGAGGCACTTG
>JAZUFC010000112.1:0-3123 GCA_045640465.1 Lachnospiraceae bacterium
CGCCCTTGCGGGCGAATGAAGGAATGAAGACGCTTGACATGAAATGACCTTCTGTATTATAAATTGTGTACAATGATTTATTCAGAAAGGAGTTTTCGATGATAAAACAATATGAAGACCTTGAAACCTGGGCATGGACAGAGGCGATGGGCGAGTTCATGGCAAGAATGAACTTCAAGGCAAAGCAGATTGGAATGGACAGCAGTACTTTCGTAAATCCGTACGGCGGCTGCGCTTTCGGCTGGAATGAGACAACGTGCATGGATATGCTCAGATTGGGCATTCACGCATACAGTTATCCGTATATCATGGACGTCATGAGCTCTTCAGGCAACGTCAGAATTCACGTTTACGGCGAGCACGAACGCGACGTCGACATCGACTGCAGCAACGACTTCGATGCCGTGGCAAAGCGCGTTCACGGCGAAGACGCAGTCAACCCCTATGAGATCTGGGGCGGAAAAGGCGGCGGATGGAGCACCGGCGAGCATAAGACCTTCGCGTACATCGCATTCTGCAGAGTGTACGGAAAAGACATCGTCGCGGTCGTCGACAACCACACCGCTGACCGCAGCGTGGGACGTTTGTACCGTCTGAATGCCATCATCGAAATCCTCGATATCTGTGCGAAGAAGATCAGGGGCGAAGACATCAGCGGAATGAAGCTCAAGTATGCGGACTGCGGAGCAGCGGCATTCCTTCCCGAGCATACCAGTTCCGTTCTTCTGAAGAAGGCTCCGATTGAACTTATCTTCGGGCAGAACGAAAATGAACGTTTCAACCCCGCGTCAATGTCGAAGATTCTGATGGCCATTACTGCCTTCGATATCTGGGGCAGCAATCAGGAAATGTATCAGATCAGGGATGAGGACATCTGCAACGACAGCAACTACTGGGCATTCCCCGGTGACATCGAGAGCATCGAATACGGACTTTATCCAATTCTGATCAATTCCAACGGCAGCAATACAATGGCACTTGCCAGACACTGCGGTGAAAAGATCCTGGAGGAAAAGAGGAAGTTCGGGGTTCTGCCCAAATAAAGAGGCCATAGCATAGAACAGTAGTATGTACAGAAATTCCGGCGTAAACCGCGCGGAAGCGATCTTTCCGCCGGGCAAAGGATGTAAACGCAACCATGCGGAGGCTTGATACATGAAACGGCTCAGATTAAAGGCAGTTCTTGCCATAGCTCTGCTGCTGTCGCTGGCGTTATGCGGATGCCGCGGCAGAGCAAGCGGATATGCGCCACAAGAAGCGGAAGCGACTTCGGCAACGGTCCCTCAGCCGCCGGAAAGCGATACTGCCGAAACCGCAAGTACCGGATCCGAAAGCACCGAAGCCGGTACTGCTGAAATCGATACCCATGAAACCGAAACGGCAGAGATTGAACTGAAGAAATTGGATTATGAAATAGATTTTCACGTAATCAGTCCGTTTTTAGCAAGGTACTATGACGAGCAGACGATCGGGCTGGCTCACAAGGTGATCGACGCGTTTCTGAATGACGAACTGGAAACAGATACTCCCGACGTGAAGCGCAGGGATATTGAAAGCGCCCATTCTCTTATACGGTACATGTGTCCGCCGTTTGCGGCGTTTTGCGAGATCCATTATGACATGGATTTCACGACGGTCGTAAACAAGATCACCTGGGAATACCGAATACCCCGGGAAGAGATCAAGCAGGAAACGGAGCGCTTCCGACTGGCCATCGACAAGTACATGGAAGACGTTTATGAAGACGATACCGATGCAATGAAGGCCTTGAGCATTTACCATGCGTACTGCAAAAATCTGGAATATGACTATGACGCATATAACGTGGATGAGGATGCCTCTTTTTACCGCACTTCTCCTTTCTGTGCAATAACCGATCATACAGGTGTCTGCTATAACATTTCTGAGGGACTGGCTTTTCTCTACAACATGGTCGGGATCAACGCGGGAAGCGTCGGAAGCTACGAGGGTGCAGGCGCCCATGAATGGGTGATCGCGCAGTTGGACGGGCAGTATTATTATTTCGACGCCACCTGGGAATCGGATCATTCCGAATGCGATTCCCTGACCTATTTTGCAATTACGGAAGAGGACCGCGCGGGCTGGGCCGGCGGATACCCGCCCGAAAGCGTGGTTTTTGCCGCCGTTGTGCCGATCGAAGGGGAATATGATCTGTCCGATGCAAGATTCGAGGCAATACACGGCGACGCGGGAGCTTGCGTAAAAAACGTCGTGCCGGATCACGAAAATCAAATTGCGCATATCGAAACGGATTCGGGAACCATCGATTTTGACATGAGATAGCAGCGCGTTCAGGATGAGATATTGAAATGGGAGGAATGGATCATGAGCAACAAACTTGTAGCTTACTTTTCCGCAAGCGGAAAAACGGCAAAGGTGGCCGAAAAACTGGCATCGGGCATCGGCGCAGACGTTTACGAGATCAGACCGGAGGTGAAATACACCAAGGCGGATCTCAACTGGATGAACGGGAAGTCCCGCAGCAGCGTGGAGATGAACGACAAGAGCATCCGCCCGGCGATCGTCACCGGCGACGTCGATCTTTCGGGTTATGACACCGTGTTCCTCGGCTTCCCGATCTGGTGGTACGTGGCGCCGACGGTCATCAACACGTTTCTGGAAGCCTACGACTTCACGGGCAAGAAGATCGTTCTCTTCGCGACCTCGGGCAGCAGCGGCTTCGGCAATACCGCTGCGGAGCTGCGGCCGTCCGCGCCCGGCGCCGAAATCACGGAAACGGCGGTGCTGAGCGGGATCATGACGGAAGCAAAAATCAGCGCATTGGCAGACCTCTGCAAATAAAACGCGACCCCACCGGAAATCCGCGCCCGGTGGGGTTCTTGTTTTGAATGTGAGGACGGGGTGTCTCTCCTTCAGTCACGGCAAAGCCGTGGCAGCTCCACCTTGCGGTATCATCTCCCCCTCAGTCAGCTTTGCTGACAGTTCCCCCGTCAGGTGGAGCCAAGAGAACCGTGGGTGGAAGAACGCGCAGAAGTCCGATAAAGAGACCTTCTTCTCTGATATACTGAAGACACGAAAACGAAGGAGGTACGCGAAATGTTCAAGATCGGTTTCTGTGATGAAGAAAAGGCGGAGACCGCC
>JAZUFC010000113.1:0-2586 GCA_045640465.1 Lachnospiraceae bacterium
AAGAGAAGGAATACTTCCTCCTGATGAGCCATTAGCTTCTTGATCTGATTTTCCTATTCTATAATTCAAAAAAGTTGTCTGTTTCAGACAGCTTATTTAAGTGTGCCAATCTATGGCCTCCCTCTACTTTCTTTCACACTACCTACCTTCTTTCTTTTGATTTGCGGACCTTCTGTCCGCAACTTTCTTTATATCCGGCGCAGACTGAAAGAATCATCCGCGCGGAATTTCTTTTACAGTTTCCAGAAAGCCAGCATTTCCTTTACTGCCTGATCCATCTTCAAAGGATCCCGGAAACGGTGATCGGCTCCCTCGATCTCGACAAGATCGATCAGGCTGTTCTCCGCAAAATTCCGGACAGTCTGCATGGGAATGATCTCATCCGAGGTTCCGTGAATGATCAGGATGTCATCCGCAAAATCAATAAACTCTTTTTGAAGAATATCCGCCTCCTGCAGCTCCTGAAGAAACGAACTGCAGACCGGAACCTTTCTGTCGAAACCGACCGGAACATTCTTCCCTTTCAGGATCTCCTCATGCTCTTCCGGCGTCATGATATTCTGAAGCAGGACGTTCCCGATGTCCACAGCCGGACTTCGTAAAACGATCTTATTGAAGGGATTCCCGTGTTCAAGCAGATATTTCAGCGTCAGATATCCGCCGAAGCTGACCGAATAGGCATCAAACTCCTCCGTACTGAACTTCTCCTTTACGGCCTCCAGCACATACGTGATATAGGTATCGCAGTCCTGTAAGGACAGCTTCTTTTTGACGTCGTCCCCGTGACAGGGAAGGTCGAACGTGATCACGCCGACGTTTTTGTATTTGCTTAAAATACGCTCCGCAAGATGCTCCGCAGCCTTGTTGTCCTTGTGCCCGCAGAAACCGTGGACGGAGATCACTGCCTTTTTAACAGAGGTCCGCCCCTCGCAGTATGCCTTGCAGCGTATATTGTGTCCGTTTTTGTTGATCTCGAAATATGGATTCATACAGTTTCCTTACAGAAGCAGAAGCAGCCACTGAAGCGGCGCGACAATGAGGAAGAAGAGGATCGAGACGATCTCAAAAGCTGCCATGAATTTTCCGCCCTGACCCGGATATTCCCGGGTATAGATGCGCATGTTGATCACAGATGCGAGGGAACCGATGACAGTCACCAGACCCGCTGTATCCAGTCCGTAGATCAATGCTCTCAGATCCGTCGTAAAAGGCCAGAGAACGATCGCTGCGGGAACATTGGAAATGATCTGACTTAAACCGATACTCCACAGATATTCATTTCCCGCGACCGATCTTTTTAAGAAGCCCGCGATCTTTTCATTGGCTGCGATCGATGAAGAAAACAGAAAAAAGCAGAAAAAGGTACCGATCAGTGCATAGTCCACACGCCGGAACACCTTTCGGTCCGCAAACAGAAGGACCAGGATCACAAGAGCGGTCACATAGGGCCAGAGCTTCGTCCGGCTGACGATGGTCGCGATCACCAGAACGAACAGCATAAGATATACAAGACGCACCGGCTTTCTGCTCTCTTCCCAGTCACCTGAGACCGTATCCGGGATCCCGGGCTTTGCCTTCCGGTCCTTCCGGTAGATCACCAGAAGGAAAACAATGATCAGCAGGATGCTGAAAAGCCACAGCGGAAGCATCATCAGCAGAAATTCACCGACCGGCATGCCGCTCTGAGAAAACAGGAACAGATTCTGCGGACTGCCGAACGGAGTCAGAAGCGAGCCTCTGACCGCGGCCACATTTTCCAGTGCGATAACAGGCAGAATATAGCGTTCCTTATCTCCCGCCCGGAACAGAATGATCGTAAGCGGCACAAAAATGATCAGTGACACATCGTTTGTCACGAACATTGAACTGAAGAATACACCGAAGACCAGAAACAGGCTCAGCCCCAGCTGCGTCTTCATCTTTCCCGACATGCGGATGACGGGCAGAAACAGATTCTCGCTTTTGAAGCCGTCCAGAATCAGAAGCAGCATGAACAGTGTTGCGAGAGTCTTCCAGTCAATGGCTGCCAGTGTTTCTTTTCCGGGCGGTGTGATAAACATGGAGATCACAGCTGCAAGAACCGCGACCGAAAGCATAGCTTCTTTTTTAATGACTCCGATGACCTTTTTCATGATGTACTCCTGTGTTGACCCTGGTATCGTACGGGTGTCAAAAGATGATCTGCCCCGGCGTGGACTTTTCGATTCCGGAGCGCTCCGTGCTTCGCACTCTCACGCTCCTCCCGCATTCCGCACTCTCGTGGAGTAAACTCCACTCTTTCCTAAAATCGATACCGCACCGCTTCGTGCGCTGCACTCCCGCGGTGCTAAACACTCGAAACTCCCGCCTTTTTCTTTGAAAAAGGCTTCGTTTCTCGTGTTTGGCGGGTCAATAAGGTCTTCATGCCCTTACGTGAGCAAGTCCCCGCCTTTTCGATTCCGGAGCGCTTCGTGCTTCGCACTCTCACGCTCCTCCCGCATTCCGCACTCTCGTGGAGTAAAAACTCCACTCTTTCCTAAAATCGATACCGCACCGCTTCGTGCGCTGCACTCTCGCGGTGCTAAACACTCGAAACTCCCGCATTTT
>JAZUFC010000114.1:0-3518 GCA_045640465.1 Lachnospiraceae bacterium
TGATCCCTGGGAAACGCCCTTGCTGCTGTCATCTTTCGCACAAAAGGGCGAGCATACGATCAATTCCTATTGGAGCAGGCTTTGGGTTCAGCAAAGAATCGTTCCTTCCGAGCGCCAGAACATTGGACAGATTCTGCGGGATAACGGCTTGAAAAGTTATGACGAATATGGATTGCTGATGCTTTGTGACGGACGGTGTGAACAGGATGACTACTATCTTGCACCAATTGATGAGAGTGCACTGCCGGAGAAGATCGTTCGTCGATTCAGCATGAAGATCGAAGATGTAGTCCCTTTACAGAACTGCCGTTTGCTGGTATTCTTTCGTGACGGTACGGTAAGAAAGTGTGACTTTCCCGGGCATTTTGAAAAGACACAGCGGTTTTCTGTTCTCGTGAAGCGACCTGATTACTTTAGCCATGTAAAGATACAGACAGGCGGATATGGCATACAGTGGGACGAAAACCTGTCCATTCCCGATTCTGTGCTTTATAAAACGGGAAAGCGTGTTCCGTTGACAGCGGATGATTTCAAAACTTTTGCATCTGAGCGAGTCATCAACACAGCGGAGGCTGCGGAGATTTTGAATTGTTCAAGGCAGTATATCAATGAGCTTGTGAAGACTGAAAAACTGCATCCAGTCAAGGCTTCCGAAAAGAATACGCTCTTCCTGAAAAGCGAAGTGCTTCGGCGAAGCTGGCAATAAAGCAATACTGTAACAGAAACAATACGGATGTTTTTTTGCAAATTCAGAATTACTGGCAAGGATATAATAAGAAAATGATACCAACTGCCGAAATGTAACGGCACGGAGCAGAATCATTTATGCTCCGTGCCGTTACTGATAAAACTGTCATTTACACTCCTGCCCTCAGCTGTAGAGGATCAGCGCGATCATTTCAAGAGGCGTATCTCCGTCATTTTTCAGACTGTGGAGCTGGCCGTCGCTGCAGACCACGGTATCGCCGGGAGCAAGGCGGACTTCGGTTCCGTTATCGTTATAAAGGCCGGTGCCGGAAAGCACATAGAAGATCTCGTTGTCGCCTTCATGGGTATGTTCGCCGATGGAATTGCCCGGCTCAACGGTCATGCGGCAGAACATACGGCCTTTTCCGTACATTTCTTCGGCGCCGTTCAGGATCTTTTCCATCCGGACTTCACCCTGACCGCCGCGGATGCATTTGGATTCCACAGATTGATCTTTTTTTGCTCTGTACATAATTTGTTTCTCCTGTCTTCCGGGATTGATATAGGATCAGTATAGCACAGAAGAGGAAAAAGCGATATCAAAAGTATATATCCTTCTTTTCGGGATTTCCGCTTAAGCAGAATCTTTATTTTGACAGTTGCCATATCTCCTCCGGTGAAGTAGAATACAGACAGATATATTTTTGAAAGAGGTAATACCATGGCAGTTAAGGAACAGGTAATATACACAGAAGACAATGAACTCATTCTGCTTCTGAAAGGGCCCACGGGTTCCGGACGTCAGCCGCAGAATATTCCCGCAAACCGGGTACAGAGCGTCTTTTTCGGCTACAGTGACGATAAGCTGAAAATGCTTCTGACCGGAAAGAAGCGCAGGATCACGGTAACGGTCCCCAAGCTCGGCGCGATCGAATTCGATGAGTACAGACATTCGAAATACTTTGAGCAGTACCTGCAGATGCTGAAGACTTTCTGCGAAAAGTATAACGTAACGTTCAACGATTTCCCGGCAGAAAAATGATCAGTGAGGCATCAGGACCACCCGCTTGCGGGTGGTCCTGATGTAATTGCCCCTCAGAACAGGAGTACACAGAATTGAAGATACAGCTTCCGAAAGAAGTAAAACAGATCATAGAAGTACTGGAGACGCACAGGTATCATGCCTATGCGGTGGGCGGCTGTGTGCGCGACAGTCTGATCGGCAGAACGCCGGGAGACTATGATATCACGACGGATGCGAAACCGGCGGATGTAAAAAAGCTGTTCAGAAAGACGGTGGACACAGGTATTCAGCACGGAACGGTCACGGTCATGCTGAACCGGACGGGCTACGAAGTGACGACTTACCGGATCGACGGGGAATATGAAGATTCGCGCCATCCGAAGGAGGTCGTGTTTACGCCGGAGCTTTCCGAAGACCTGAGACGGCGGGATTTTACCATCAATGCGATGGCTTATAACGATACGGACGGGCTTCAGGACCTGTTTGGCGGACAGGAGGATCTCGAGCGAGGCATCATCCGCGCGGTGGGCGTTCCGGAGGAGCGTTTCACGGAGGATGCGCTCAGGATCATGCGCTGTGTGCGTTTTGCATCTCAGCTGGGCTTTTCGATCGAGCCGGAAACGTATCGTGCGGCGGGCCGGCTTTCAAAGAATCTGAAGAATATTTCCCGCGAGCGGGTGCGCGAGGAGCTTTTCAAGATCCTTCTTTCCGATCATCCGGATTACACGGAAAAGCTTTTTGAGATCGGTGCACTTGACTGGTACCCCGAGTACGAAGAAAACAGGGTGGCGATCCTCAGGGACTTTGCCCGCATGAAAAAAGAACCTGTCCTGAGGCTCTGTGCCTTTCTTCAGGAACCGGACCTCGCAGAACGGATCTTGAGAGAGCTTCGTTCCGACAACGAGACCCGCGAGCGTACGGTGCATGTGCTTTCCGCAAAAGACCGCCGTCTGTCATCGGACAGGCGGGAGATCAGGAAAGCGGTCCATGAGATCGGCAAGCCGTATTTTGCGGATTTCCTCACGTTTACCGGACAGGAGGAACTGCGTCCCGTTTATGACGATATCCTGAAAAACGGGGAATGTGTTTCCCTTCAGGAGCTTTCGGTAAGCGGCGGCGATCTGATCGCACTCGGCATGAAGCCGGGGAAAAAGATGGGGCTTCTGTTGAACGAGCTTCTGCTTCTTGCGATCGATGCCCCGGAGAAGAATACGAAGGAGTTTCTGCTGGAACAGGCTGCTGAGCTGCTGAAGGATCCGGAATATCTGTGAGGCGGGAAGAACGCGCAGGTGCAAGCGTGAAATATTCCGGAATCACCTGCCGGTCCCGGCGGCCGGTGTTGAAAAAAAGCAAAAATAAGAGATTTCATCACAGAATAAACACAGATAAGCGATATATTACATACGGTCAGAAACCTGTGTGAATAAGCTGTTTTTGAAAACAGTTGCAAGGATCACGGATTTATGGTAAAGTAATAGCACATTTTAGAACAAGGAGGATTTTACTATGGCATATAAGATTTCGAGTGATTGTATTAAGTGCGGTACCTGTGAAGGCGGATGCCCCGTAGGCGCTATTTCTGAAGGCGAAGATACATACGTAATCGATGCAGACGCATGCATTTCCTGTGGAACCTGCGAAGGCGGATGCCCTGTCGGAGCTATTTCCGAAGAATAATCACAAGATTTATCGCGCCGGTGTCTGCCACTGCAGGCACCGGTTTCTTTTTCAGGCCCGGTGTATTGCCGGAGCTGTCTCTGGGAGCATCAATGGAGAAGTATATCGTATTTGTAAATCCCTTCGCCAA
>JAZUFC010000115.1:0-4908 GCA_045640465.1 Lachnospiraceae bacterium
AAAAAGAGGCACAGAGTGCCAAAATGAAGCTGAATATGAAACATGAATTCAGAAAAGCCGTCCGCCGTACTGAAAAAAGCGCATAAATATAAGCAAAACATTTCTGTGCAGAAGTTTTGCCAACGTTTACTTGACAGTAACAGCAATCATTATCTTCCTTGTATCTGTCTGCTTTTTATGCTATGATTCAGTTAAATGTGGCTGAACGCCATTCAGGAAAGGAATCAATCACTATGAGCGAATTTTTACAAACTGTTTTAAGCTGGGTCACCACCACGGGCATCAAGATCGTCATCGCACTGGTCATTCTGGTCGCCGCATTCGCGCTGATCAATGCCGTCGGCAGAAAGATCCGCAACAAGCTGGAAGCACAGGGCAAGCTTGACCAGACACTGGTACGCACCCTCAGCCAGTTTGCCATCATAGCACTGAAGATCATCGTTGTCGTTGCGCTTGTCGGCTATCTCGGCATCGAGACCGGCGGCATCTCCGCAGTCATTGCTTCTCTCGGCGTATGCATCGGCCTTGCGGTTAACGGCACCCTCAGCAACCTTGCCGGCGGCGTCATGCTCCTTCTGGTCCGCCCCTTCAAACTCGGCGACTTCGTTACCGCACAGGGACAGTCCGGTACCGTTGACAACATCGGCATCTGCTTCACCCGTATTCTGACGATCGACAACAAGGCTGTCTATCTTCCGAACAGCGCACTTTCCACCGGCGTCATCGAAAACTATTCCGAAAAGGATCTCCGCCGTGTAGACCTCGACTACTCTGTTGCCGGAAATGATCCCGAAAAGGTCAAGGCACTTCTGCAGAAGGTCTGCGCCGAGGAAAAGCAGGTTCTGAAGGATCCCGCTCCGTTTGCACGCATCTCCGACTACGGCGCAGGAAACGGCGTCAAGATCACGCTCCGTGCATGGTGCAGATCAGCTGAATACTGGGATACTTTCTTCAACCTTCAGGAAGACGTCCAGAAGGCATTTGACAAGGAAGGCATCGTAATCCCCTTCAATCAGCTCGATGTTCATATCAAACAGTAAAAACAGACACTGACCCCCCGGGCAGTAAAAAGGCGCTGTGAAAAGATCTGAATGATTTTTTCACAGCGCCTTTCTGATTGCAGCGAACCGGACTTCCCGTATTCCAGACAGGCAGCCTTATTCTCCGACCCTTACCGCTACTGAGCCCTCATAAAGCATCATTGAACCCTCCGCGGGATAGATCGGAAGACCGGCTTCCCGGACCGCCTGTCTCGCTCCGTCATGCATCCATGCAGGTGCATAGACACACTCCAGGCCGAGACACTGCATCGTTCGCGTCGCGATAATGGAGCCGGTGGTCTCCGGTGCGATACTGAATACGGAAACACCGGTAGCTTCCCGCCCCTCCAGATAAGTGCCGGGACGGTTCGGGTAAGCACTTCCGACAAAAATGATCGACAGATCATCCGGATCCGGTGAAAGTTTCCGCGCATCGTAATAGATCCTTGTCAGCAGATCCTTATCATATTCCGCTGTCAGATGACAGAGCTGTTCATACTGGTTTGCCGTTTCCGTCTGATACAGGCAGGAGGCGATGCAGACGGCGGCGGTCAGAACACCGAGTGCCTTTGATCCCGCTTTTTTAGACTTTTCCTTCAGTTCTTTTCCTTCCGGCAGAAGCAGAAACACACCGCTCAGAGAAAATGCATAAACGAGAGGATACGTCAGATGCATCCGCACGACCTGATAATTTCCGGTCAGAAACGTCATGAGAAACGGCGACATTCCGAAAAACAGGATCGCAGGAAAGAACAGCGCCTTCTGTTTTCTGTTTTCCGTAAACATTCTGTATGCCGAAACCAGAAGAAGCAGCACGAAAAAGACCGGATAAAGAACGGAAAAGGAAGGTACCTTTCCGAGACATACCGTTTCCAGATCGGAACGGATGAGCTGTACGATCTCCGGAAGCGGACGGACTCCCCAGAGGACATAGCTTCCCGACAGAGAACTGCCGAGTTCCGGATAGACAAAATGATCAAGCGCCTTCCAGACTGCGGCGTAAACAGCAAGTCCGGCAAGAAAAGCGCCTGCCTGCAGAAGGATCCTCTTCCATGCCTCTTTTCCGTCCGAAAACAGAAGGTCCGTGAAACAGAACAGTGCCGTCACGGAAAGGAAATACGGAACCAGTGCCTGATAAGTCGAAAAACTCCAGTCCATCAGAAACATTCCCAAAAGGACCAGAAGCTTTTTCGGTCCCTTCAGAAGAACGGCATCGCGGATCAGCGCAGCACCGACCGCTCCCGTCAGAAACGCAAAGGCAACTTCAAATGCCTGATAAGTAAAGTAAAACTGATGCGCAAATACGGAACAGGTCACAAACAGGCCCGAAAACAGGTAGGAAAAGACGGTCTTCCGGCGTTCAGAGAGCTTCCCGTCTTTCATGATATGAAGAAGGACCGCGCTCAGAACAGCCGCCGTCAGTCCGAGAGCCGCAGCCGCCAGAATGAGCCAGAATGCAGGCATATAGTTCACCGTATGAAAAAGCTTTTTTGTCACCACCAGACCGAAGCGGCCGTTTGCCATAAAGGACGTGAGCATATCTCCGGGAATGGAAATATAGGCTTCGGAATCGGTTCTGATATCTCCCGCATAGATCAGAAATGTCAGATTGGTGATCAGCGCGGCGATCGACGAAAAAGCGAAAAGACGTATAAAGTGCTTCCTGTTGTGAAGGTTTTCAAACATTTTCTGACTGTATTTCCGGTAAACCGAAATCTCCTTTCTTTCTGTGACTTCCCGGTCAGCTCTGATACCGCAGCGCTCCGTGCGATGCACCCGGCCTTTTGACTCTGGTATCATCATATTGTAGCACAGCCTGTCTTCCCTGTGCAAGCGCCGTACGATGATCAGGAATGCCTTTCCTCTCCCCGCATGCGCTGATCATCCTGCTGTCTGTTTTCCCGATACCGGTACCAGGCGTTCACAAGACTCACGAACCCCTGCTCACAGATCTCCTCATAACGCATCCTGTAGCGCTTGTCTGCATGAGAACCGGTTCCGAGATAACGGACCCAATCCTGCATATAATGATCGATCTCCTTTAATGTCCTGTCGGTATTGATCAGCGGAAAATACCATCTGGTCCAGGTCAGCTCATGCTGATCGCTGTAATCAAAAAACTTTCTGTTCATGCTGCGGATAAAGGCGCGTACGGTCTGCATGTCCGCCGCACCCTTTCTGGCCTGCCATCTCCGAAGTCCCCTCGCCTTCCGGCGGATCTTCGCCTTCAGTTTATCTTTCGCAACGGGAGAGACATCGATCTCTCCGCCGCGATATTGAATCCCCAGGAACGTCCACGCTTCTCCGGGCTTTGTCCGGACTTCCTTTTCCGGATTGATACTGAGCTTCCGTTCCTGCAGAAACAAACGGATCTTCTCTTCTCCGGCGCGGCATTTTTCCTCTGTTTCCGCAAAAATAATGATATCATCCGAATAGCGGGCATAAAGAATGCCCTGCTCTTCAAAATAACGGTCCATGCCGGAAAGATAGACGTTCGCCAGAAACACAGCCGGCGGTGTGCCCGCCATCACGCCCTTCTCCTCACGGATCACATTTCCTTTTTCAAGGACATACGGATCTTTCAGAAGTGCTTTCAGGATCGATACCGTCTTCGGATCGTCTGTCAGGAGCGCGTCCAGATCCGCACACATGATATCGACGTCGATCGAATTGAAATAGTTGCTGATATCGGCTTTATAGGTGTACATATTCCGTATCCCGGGCGTCTTCAGGATACGGTCCATCGCTTTATGAATGCCGGAATTGACACGGAAGGAGTAAAGATCCGCAGAAAAGATGCCGTCATATTTCCGGAGAAGCTGATAGGTCAGAAGCTTCAGTACATAATTCTCTTCCCGGGAATATGTATAGACCACACGTTTTTTAGCGGTATGCACCTTGCGGATCATCTTCTTTTCCGGGTATGAAAAGCTCTCGCCTGCATTCAGCCGCACGAGGACGGGCAGATACTCCCTTCCGGAAATATAACGGGTCAGATCCTTTTCTCCGGATCTTGTAAGATGCCGGTTCTCCGTCTTATAGCGCAGGTATTCCTCCCATACGGAGGCCTGATATAATTCATCGAAAATTTCTGACATACACAAAAATCCCACTGAAAAAAGAGCCGGGAGAAATGGCTTTGAAAAGCCGGCATCCGGCTTTGTACTGAACCGTACACGGACCGCCCCTGCAAAACGGCCTGACGGCTTACGTCCGTGCTTTGTTCTCCACAGGGCACAATTCTGTGCGTTCTCCCGACTCTTTGTATATCAAACGGTGTCCGGCACTTACAGTGCTTCGCGGATCCGGTTGATCACATATTCTTCTTTATTTGAGAATTCCTTCATGAAGCGAAGCGGCTTCACGCCGGCTTTTTCCAGAATGCTCATCGTATTCTTCACCGCAAGCAGATCATAGCTGTCCTTCGGCACCAGAAGAATGCCGACGACAGGGCGGTCGCCCTTTATCAGAAGGAGGCTGACCGGCATGATCTTCGCGGGTAATTCTTTGGAAAAAGCGGAGACCGGCGCATTCGGAACGATCTGAAGCTCCGGAAGACCTTTTTCGATGATCTCCTGAAAATAGGACACGCTGCCGCTTGCCGGGGAATCCTTATCGATAGATACCCTTACGGAAGCTTCTGCCTGATATCCGGCCTTCTGCATCTCAGATTCGTACTTTTCAGCCGCGTCCTTCAGCTTTTCCAATGCATCCGCAAGCTCGCCTCCGGAATCCTTCATCGCCCCGGTGGATTCGCTGACAGCTTCCGCTGCTTCATTCAGATTATCCGCCGCCTTGTTCGCAAGCTTCTCAGCCGCAGGCGTAACTGCCTTTTCCACTGCTTTTCCGATTGCATCGGAGATGCCCT
>JAZUFC010000116.1:0-4802 GCA_045640465.1 Lachnospiraceae bacterium
CGGATCAAGAGCATCAACAGTTCTCTTTCCAGAATCACCGGCGGTGATCTGGACGAAAAGGTGAACGTGCGGACAAATGCCGAATTCATCTCCCTTTCCGATGATATCAATTCCACGGTGAGCACGCTGAAGAATTACATCGATGAAGCATCCAGAAGGATCGATCAGGAGCTGGAGTTTGCAAAAAATATCCAGCAGGCAGCGCTTCCGAGCCGTTTTCCGGCCTTCCCGGAACGGAAAGAGTTTGATATTTATGCGCTGATGGACCCCGCAAAGGAAGTCGGCGGTGATTTCTACGATTTCTATTTTACGAAGCGTGACAGCTTTCATTTTCTGGTGGCGGACGTCTCCGGCAAGGGGATCCCTGCGGCCATGTTCATGATGCAGGCAAAAGCAGCACTGAAGGGGCTGACGGAAAACGATATTCCGCTCGGAGAAGTGTTTACCAGGGGAAATGATGCTCTCTGTGAGGGCAACGAGACCGGTATGTTCGTAACGGCATGGCAGGGCAGCATCGATCTGAGGGAAGGTCTTCTCCGGTATGCCAATGCAGGTCATAATCCGCCGCTTCTGAAAAAGGCGGACGGACAGTTCGAATTCTTAAGAAGCCGTCCCGGTTTCGTACTGGCGGGAATGGAAGACATCCGCTACCGCACGAATGAAGTGCAGCTTTCACCCGGCGATACGGTATTTCTGTACACGGATGGCGTGACGGAGGCGACAAATGCAGCATCCGAACTGTACGGCGAAGAGAGACTTCAGAGGTGCCTGAACAGTCTGAACGTACGAAGCATGGAAGAACTCTGTCTGGCGGTCAATCGTGATGTGGCAGAGTTTCAGGGCGAAGCACCGCAGTTTGACGATATCACGATGCTTGCATTCCGTTATGACGGCGTTCCTAAGATCCCGTCGATCCGTTTTGAAAAAGCGGATATCAGCGATATTCCCGCGGTAACGGATTTTGTCTGCGAAAAGCTGACAGAGATGAACTGTCCGCAGAAGACGGTGACCCGTCTGAGCATATCGATCGACGAGATCTACAGCAACATCGTGAAATATGCGTATGCAAACGGCAGCGGACCGGCGCAGGTCGAAGTTTTTGAGGCCTTTTCACCGCATCGGGCCGTTCTCCGTTTTACGGACGAAGGGAAGCCGTATAATCCGATCACCAAGGAAGACCCGGATATCACGCTTTCCGCAGAGGAGCGCGATATCGGCGGTCTCGGCATCTTTATGGTGAAGAAGATCACGGATGATATGCAGTATCAGTATAGAGACGAAAAGAACATTCTGACGATCACGAAACTGCTGGATTAAAGCCGGCAGACAGCAGAAAAGAAATGGAAAAGAACGAGTTATTTACCGCGGAGATCACGGATATGACGTCCGAAGGCGAAGGCATCGGACATGTCGGAGAATTTACACTGTTTATCAAGGACGCCCTGATCGGCGATGTCATCGAGGGAAAGGTGATCAAGGTCAAAAAGACCTACGGCTACGGAAAGCTTCTGAAGGTGGTCACTCCTTCGAAAAGCCGCACGGAGGCACGCTGTGAAAAGGCGCGCGCCTGCGGCGGATGCCAGATTCAGGAAATGGACTATGCGGCGCAGCTTCGCTTCAAGCATAAAAAGGTCTCGGAAAATCTCAGACGCATCGGCGGGATCAGCTGTCCGGTCGAGCCCTGTCTCGGCATGCAGAGCCCCTGGCGTTACCGCAACAAGGCGCAGGTGCCCTTCGGATATGACCGTGAAGGTACATTGAAGGCCGGATTTTATGCCGGACATACACATGATATCATCGACATGGAGGATTGCGTCCTGACGCCGGAGTGCGTGGCGGATGTGATCCGTGCGGTCAAAAGCTGGATGCTCCGGTACGGCGTGCGTGCCTATGAGGAAGAAAAAGGCAGCGGGCTGATCCGTCATGTACTGGTGCGGAAAGGCTTCCATACCGGAGAAGTGATGGTCTGCCTGATCGCAAGGTCTGCGCGTATTCCGTTCCGCGATGAGCTTTTGAAATGCCTGCAGGAGATCGATTTTGCATCACGCGGCGAGAAGCTGACGTCCGTCTGTCTGAATATCAACGAAAAGCCCGGCAATACGATCCTCGGGCCGGAAACGCTTACGCTTTCCGGGCAGAGTTATATCGAGGATACGATCGGAAGCGTCCGCTTCCGGATTTCCCCGAACTCATTCTTCCAGGTGAATCCTGAAATGACGCAGGTGCTTTACGGGAAAGCACTGGAATTCGCAGGCCTTTCCGGACAGGAGACCGTCTGGGATCTGTACTGCGGCATCGGCACGATCTCTCTGTTTCTTGCGCAGAAGGCAAAAAAGGTCTACGGTGTCGAGATCGTCCCGCAGGCGATCGAAGACGCGAAGCAGAATGCAGAGCTGAACGGCCTTGAAAATACGGAATTCTTTACCGGAAAGGCGGAAGAGGTACTTCCGTCCTGGTATGCCGCGCATCCGGAGGAGAAGATCGATGTGATCTGTGTGGATCCCCCCCGGAAGGGCTGCGATCCCGCCTGTCTGGATACCATGGTCCGGATGGCGCCGGAAAAGATCGTCTACGTCTCCTGCGATTCCGCTACGCTTGCAAGAGATCTGAAGTATCTTTCCGAAAACGGTTATCAGGTGGAAAAGGTGCAGCCCGTGGATCAGTTTGGACACACATGCCATGTGGAGACGGTAGTTCTTTTAAGTGGGGAAAAGTCGACAGCCACGTCAATATAGATTTGGATGTTGAGAAGCTTGAAGGTAAATCAGGTACGGCAACTTACGAAGAAATCAAGAAGTATGTCCTTGATACGACAGGGCTAAGTGTTTCAAACCTTTATATCGGGCAGATTAAGGATAAGGTCGGCATCAATAAGCGAAAGAACTATAATGTTGGCTCCGGTAAGAGTAAGGTTCCGAGTTGCCCTCCCGAGAAGGAAGCGGCAATCATGGATGCCTTTAGACATTTCAACTTAATCTAAATTTATAGGGTGCTCTCTTCTTTTGAGGGCACCCTATCGAACAATTTTTTGATTTACAGTTTATTTGATGAGGTGACTGTATGAAAGCAAAAGAGGAATACAAGGTTCGATTAGAAATGTCTCAAATGCATGAGGAGTTCATAGAAAGAATGTCTGAGGCATATGATAATCAGTTTTATGTCGAGTCTGTTTGGTATTGCTATGCAATCTTTGAGCAGCGGATAAGCCGTCTTATTTCGAAATACATTGAGAATTGTAGTTTGGCTCCAGATCGAACAGATGATAAATCAGCTGCTATCTCTACAAGGATTAAATGTCTCAAAAAACTGATTGATTCAAAATATGGGGCTTTTGATGGCTTTGATAAAGGTTTGCTGGAGAGAATAGAAAAATGGTGTGAAGATCGCAATGAGCTGGTCCATGGTCTTATTAGTTTGAAACACTATAAACAATATGATGAAGAGTTTCACAAACTCGCAGAAAGCGGCGTCCCTTTAGTGTTTGAGCTATATGATGCATCGACTGATTTTAGAAATGCGTGGTATGCATCGGGAGCACCTACGGCTTCTTTTCCAGTCAAGAAATGTAGATGTGGGAGGCAGAAATGTATTAATCCAAACTGTATTTAATGGATATGAGCGAAAAAACAATTGTGTTAGATAAGAAAGGAACATTACAGGTCAATCAGACCTTTTCCCTTTCGGCTCAGGATGCGGCTGTTGAGCGTTTTGTAAATCTTGAATTACGGCAATTGACCGAATCAGGTGACTATCTGTTCCTGGATAACCACTTCGTTTATAATGCGCCTCTTTATGTTGGCACAGACGAATTCGGTAATCTGGACCTGACGGATTATGCCCGCGCCCATATGGATGAGTGCTGCCTCATCTTTGATATGCAGGTGGTCAGCAAGGTCGGAACAGAATACCACACGGCATGCTTCCTTAACAGAGAGCCGAGTGACATCACCTTTGAAATCAAGTATCACAACGGCTATCAGAACGCGCCGCAGGAACGGCAGGTTGCGTATCGGAAAAAGCAGCAGGCGGAGTGGATGGAAGTCCGTGGGAAGATGACGGATGATCAGAAGCAGTGCATGGAGCTTCTTCTTGATTGGCGTGATATGAAATACACTGAGCTGGCGGATGCTATTGATATTAGTGAACGTACGGTCAGACGAATTGTGAACGGTGACAATACACCGGAATTGAAAACCGCCGTCAGGATATGCTTTGGTTTGAAGCTCCCTCCTCTTATCAGTGAAAAGCTCCTGGAGGTATTCGGATGCCGGCTTATGCCGATGAATCAGGATCATCAGTGGATCAAAGAGGCGCTTATCTTAAAATAGCTCCGGCTTCTTCTGCAGTAAGATGCTTACGTCTTTCGTGGTATTCCTCGATAGTCTTTTCAAGCATCTCTTGGAATGTTTTAGCCGCAACCTGATTAACCTTGCCGTATTCTTTTATTTGTTTACGGAGCATTTTTATAAGGAGTTCAAGTTTTGTTGCTGGCATCTTTACATCAGATAATTTCTCAAAATACTCTGGAGAGAAGATATCTTCTTCCTCGCCACTTTCAAGGACACTTTCCACTTGATTATAGGGACTTGACATTGCAGTAATTTGTACTATACTGATTTGCGAATGAGTCGCAAATTGGAGGCGCTTATGGCGAAGTATATGACGAAACAACGAAAAACTCTGCTCGATTATTTCTCACGTCATACCCATGAAACACTCTCGGCGAAACAGATTTCGGATGCACTCAGCGAGGAGCAGATCAGCGCCAGCGCCGTATACCGGAACCTGGCTGTGCTTGAGGA
>JAZUFC010000117.1:0-12801 GCA_045640465.1 Lachnospiraceae bacterium
CGGATAACAGATCCATTCACACAGATGTCATAATTTTGTGTATATTGAAATTGACGGCTGAGAACGGTGACATGCGGTTTGACAGATTGCGAAACTGATTGCAATCTGTTATACTGAAAACGAAGAAACAAGCGGTACAAAGCAGGTTTTCTTCGAACCGATATATTCCGTAAAAAGAGTTCCGGCGGACGGAAACGCAGATGAACAGAAAGGCAGTGAAATGTGTGAAGAAGGCGGCTGCTTTCTTCCGGAATTGTACAGCGGTATTCCCGCAGATCGGAGAATAAATATGATTATTACAGTATACGCAGGTGCAAGAAAACAGGTGGATCAGAAGTATACGGATGCAGCGTGGAAATTGGGACTGGAGATCGCCATGCGCGGGCATGACCTGATCTACGGCGGCGGCGGTGTAGGCTGCATGGGCGGTGTCGGAAAAGGTGTTCTGGCCGGAAACGGACAGGTCGTTTCCGTTGTACCGAAGGGCATGGATGCTTTTGAAGAACTTCTGGAGAATCCGACCAATACGATCATTACCGATACGATGGCAGAGCGGAAAAGCATCATGGAGAACAATTCCAATGCGATCGTAGTGCTTCCCGGCGGTGTCGGAACGCTGGACGAGTTCTTCCAGTGTCTGACTCTGAAGGAGCTGGGAAAAGGCGAAAAGCCGATCATCCTTTACAACGTCGATCATTATTACGATCCGGTGATCACGCTGCTCGACCACTGCAAAAAGGAAGGTTTCTTAAGAGAAGGCGTCGTGGAGATGGTCTCAGTTGCGGAGAATGAAAAAGAAGCCGTTGATTTCTGTGAAAAGCTTGCCGTAAAGAGAGGCTGAAAACAATGGGAGAATATGTAAAGTATCTGGATGAGTCGCTTTCCTTCGAGGAGCGCGCCCGTGATCTGGTCAGCCGCATGACGCTGAAGGAATGTGCAGGCCAGCTTCTGCACGGAGCGGCGGCGGTGGAGCGTCTGGGCGTTCCGGAATACAACTGGTGGAACGAAGCACTTCACGGGGTGGCGAGAGCCGGTATGGCGACGGTGTTCCCGCAGGCGATCGGCATGGCGGCTTCCTTTGATAAGGAGCTTTTGAAGAAAGTTGCCGACCGGATCTCCACGGAAGGCCGCGCGAAATACAACGAGTACAAAAAAAGAGGCGCAAGAGGCATCTATCAGGGAATCACCTTCTGGTCGCCGAACGTCAATCTGTTCCGTGATCCGCGCTGGGGCAGAGGCCAGGAGACCTACGGTGAGGATCCTTTCCTCACGGCAGAGCTCGGCACGGCCTTTGTGGAAGGCCTGCAGGGTGATGATCCCAGATATCTGAAAACAGCCGGCTGTGCGAAGCATTTTGCAGTCCATTCAGGACCTGAGCCGCTTCGTCACGAGTTTGATGCCAAGGCCTCGAAAAAGGATATGGAGGAGACTTATCTTCCGCAGTTTGAAGCACTCTGCAAAGCCGGCGTGGCCGGTTTCATGGGTGCCTACAACCGCGTGAACGGTGAGCCCGCCTGCGGCAGCAGGACGCTTCTTCAGGACATTCTGAGGAAAAAATGGGGCTTCAAGGGTTATGTGACCTCCGACTGCTGGGCGATCAATGATTTCCATGCGAACCACAAGGTCACAAAGAATCCCTGTGAGTCTGTCAAGCTGGCGCTGGAGAACGGCTGCAGCTTAAACTGCGGATGCACGTATGAATATGTGCAGATGGCGGTGGATCAGGGACTGGTCTCCGAACAGACCGTGCGTGAAGCGGTCGAGGTCCTGATGACGATCCGCATGCGTCTGGGTATGTTTGATAAAGAGACTCCCTGGGACAGCCTTTCCGAGAAGGATGTGGACACGGACGAAGCGAAGGTGCTGAACGAGCGGATGGCCAGAGAATCTCTGGTGCTTCTGAAGAATACGGGCATCCTTCCGCTTGACAGGAGCAGGCTTCAGACGATCGCAGTGATCGGTCCGAATGCGGCGTCCGTGAAGGCGCTGGAAGGGAACTATCACGGCGTTGCCAACGAATATCATACCGTGCTTGACGGTATCCGTCAGGCCTTCCCGGAGGGAAAGGTGCTCTTCTGCGAGGGCTGCACGCTGCGTCCGGATGTTGACAAGAATGCAGGGATCTATGAAGCGCAGGCAGTCATCGATCAGGCGGATATTGCCGTGATCGTGACCGGTCTTGATGAAACGATCGAAGGCGAAGAAGGCATGGGCGGTCCCAGCCTCGCCGGTGATAAGCCGGATCTTCTGCTTCCCGAAGAACAGCGTGCACTGATCCGCGGGGCAGCGGCATGCAGAAAGCCGGTCATCATCGTCAATATGATGGGCAGCGCGGTGGACTTTTCCGAAGAAGGCGAGCTTGCCGATGCGATCATTCAGGCCTGGTATCCCGGTGCAATGGGAGGAAAGGCAGTCGCGGATCTTCTGTTCGGCATGTATTCGCCGTCAGGCCGTCTTCCGGTGACTTTCTATAAAAATGATGCGGTCCTTCCGGAATTTACGGATTACAGCATGAAGAACCGCACTTATAAATACTGCGAAGACACACCGCTGTATCCCTTCGGCTACGGGCTTTCCTATTCCTCATTTGTCTTTACGGATCTGAAGGCGGAAGGCAGGAAGATATCGGTAGATGTGGAGAATCAGGGTCCGATGGATGCGGGCACGGTCGTTCAGTTCTATGTAAAAGATCTGGAGGCTTCCACAGAGGTGCCGAAGTACCGTCTCGGCGGTTTCCGCCATGTCGATCTGGAGGCGGGAGAGAAGAAGACAGTCACCGTTTCCGTTCCCGAATCGATCTTCATGATCGTGACGGACGAGGGTGAGAGGATATTTGAACCCGGTGTGTTCCGCATCTATGCGGGTGACCGTCAGCCGGATGAAAGAAGCAGAGAACTTGCGGGAACAGATGTATTGAGCATCGATATCACGCTGTAAAGGACCTCCGGCAGAATACCGGAGCGAAGGGGGATAGTTTATGAAAGTAGTACTGGAGCATCTGACGAAGAAGTTTCCCAACCGCAACAAAAAGCAGGGCGGGGATGTCATCGCCGTAAACGATTTTGATTTTGAGATCCCGGACGGAAAGCTCATCGGTCTTCTCGGCCCTTCGGGCTGCGGAAAGAGCACAACGCTGAACCTGATCTGCGGACTGGAAAAGCCCACCGAAGGAAAGATCTTTTTCGGAGATCAGGATGTGACCAAGCTTCCGCCCGAAAACAGAGGCGTCGGTCTGGTCTTCCAGAACTACGCGCTGTATCCCCATCTGACAGTCCGTCAGAACATTGTTTTTCCGCTGGAGAACCTGCGCGGCAAGGATAAGCTGACCCGTGAGGAGATGGACAAACGGGCGGAAGAGGCCGCAAAGCTGGTTCAGCTGGACGGTCTGATGGAAAGAAAACCCGGCGAGCTTTCCGGCGGTCAGCAGCAGCGTGTGGCGATCGCCCGTGCGCTTGTAAAGACCCCGAACGTGCTTCTTTTGGATGAGCCGCTTTCCAATCTGGATGCGCGTCTTCGTCTGCAGACCCGTGTGGAGATCAAGAGGATCCAGCAGGAAACAAAGGTCACGACCGTTTTCGTCACGCACGATCAGGACGAAGCCATGAGCATCTCCGATATGATCGTCGTCATGAAGGACGGTGTGGTGCAGCAGATCGGTGCGCCGCAGAAAGTCTATGACGAGCCGGACAATCTGTTCGTAGCGAAGTTTTTAGGCACGCCGCCCATCAATGTGTTTGAAGGACGCATCGAAAACGGATGGCTGTATATCGGTGAAGAAAAACTGGTATCCACAGAGACGCTTCTTGCGGACGAATCGAAGAAGGATCACCGTCAGAAGCTTTCGGACCGCCCGGTGTGGGTCGGCATCCGTCCGGAGGGCTTCATTCCGGATGAGAATGGTCCGCTCTCCTGCGATCTGATCAATGTGGAGGTCATGGGCCGCGATACGAGTGTCGTATCCACGCATCCTTTATGCGAAAACGGTACGGTCCGTTCCATCATCGCTTCCGACCAGAAGATCGATCTCACGAAAAAGAAGGTGCGTTTCTCTTTGAAGAGCGCCAAAGTATTCATTTTTGACAAAGAGACCGAAGAAAGGCTGGCATGACCGTGGATAAGAAAGAGACCCTGAGAAGCTTAAAGGGCTGGCTCTATCTGCTGCCCGCAATTCTGTTCCTGGGATTTTTCATGGTGTATCCGCTGGCGGACGTGTTCGTTTATTCCTTTGAGGAGGGCTACAATTCCGCCTCTCAGACCTATTTCGGCGTGGGCTGGTACAACTATTCCTATGTCCTGCATGATCCGTATTTTCTGCAGGCCCTGAAAAATACCTTTATCATCGTGATCATCACGGTGCCGCTTTCGACAGGCATCGCGCTCCTGATTTCGGTGGGTCTGAATTCCATCAAACCGCTGAAGGAATTCTTCCAGACACTTTATTTCCTGCCTTACGTCACCAACACGCTGGCAGTCGGTCTGGTCTTCATGATCCTGTTTAAAAAGACCGCTTATTCGGAAGGCATGATCAATCTGCTGATCAACTGGTTCGGCGGCACCTCCGTGGACTTTATCGAAGGTCCCTACTGGGCAAAGATGTTCGTCATGTGCTTCTATACGGTATGGGTCGTCATGCCCTTCAAGATCCTGATCCTCACGAGTGCGCTGGCTTCCGTGAACGAGCAGTACTATCAGGCTGCAAAGGTGGACGGAACGAGACCGTTCAGGATCTTCTATAAGATCACGCTTCCGATGATCTCCCCGATGATCTTCTATCTGGTGATCACCGGTTTCATCGGCGCATTCAAGGCTTATTCCGATGAAGTTGCGCTGTTCGGTACGGATCTGAACTCCGCAGGCATGAATACGATCGTCGGCTACATCTATGATATGCTGTACGGAAACAGCGGCGGTTATCCGTCCTACGCTTCCGCAGCGGCGATCATCCTGTTTGTGATCGTGCTGACGATCACCTGCATCAACCTGTCCTTAAGCAAGGGCAAGGTCCAGTATTAAGGAGGCCTGTATGAATGAAATGAATCTGCAGCAGGTCGAGAAAAAAGCAAAGATCCGCGGTACTGTCGGAAAGGCCGTGATCTATTTCTTCCTGGCAGTCTGGGGACTGATCGTTCTGTTCCCTTTCTACTGGATGCTTTTAAGCTCTGTTAAATCCTACAGCTCCTACAATGCCGAATACATCCCGAAGTTTTTCACTCTGTCACCGACATTTGAAAACTACCGGGAGGCTTTCACGGCAGTGCCGCTTGCAAAATACTTCCTGAACACGCTGATCTTCACGGCAGTGACCACGGCGCTGATGATGGTCGTCATTACATTTGCGGCTTTCGCCTTTGCACGCCTGGAGTTCAAGGGAAAGAATCTGGTATTCACGCTGTTTCTGGCGCTGATGATGATCCCCAATGAGCTCGTGATCATCACAAACTTCCAGACGATCACCAATCTCGGCATGAGAAACACTTTCTCCGGTCTGATCCTGCCGTCTGTCACGTCGGTCTTCTACATCTACCTTCTGAAGGAAAACTTCGAACAGGTGCCCGACGAACTGTACAAGGCAGCGAAAGTGGACGGTACGCGGGACATCAAGTATCTGATGAAGGTGCTTCTTCCGATCTGTCAGCCGACGATCGTAACGATCGTCATTCTGAAAGTCATCGAGTGCTGGAACTCATACGTCTGGCCGAGACTGATCACCGATGATCAGGCCTATTTCCTGGTCTCCAACGGTATTCAGGAGATCCGTGAAAACGGTTTCGGCCGTGAGAATATTCCGGCCATGATGGCTGCGGTCGTCGTCATTTCCGTGCCGCTGATCGTACTGTTCCTGATCTTCCATAAAAAGATCATGGCAGGCGTTTCGAGAGGAGGTACAAAGGGATGAGAAAAAAGAATCTCTTTTCATGGCTTTTCTGCTCCCTGTTTCTGGCCCTGCTTCTGTCTCTGACGGGCTGTCACGGCTCCAAGGGACTTCCGGAGTTTTCCGTTCCGGAGAGCTTCAATACCTCCCGGCAGTATGAGATCACCTTCTGGGCAAAGAACGATACGAATGTCAACCAGACAAGGATCTATCAGGCTGCGATCGAGGCGTTTCAGAAGCTGTATCCGAACATCACCGTAAACATGCGTCTGTACACGGACTACAGCCGTATCTACAATGATGTCATTACGAACATTGCCACCAATACGACGCCGAACGTGTGCATCACGTATCCGGACCATATCGCCACATATCTCACGGGCGACAATGTGGTGGCACCGCTGAACGATCTGTTCACCGATCCTTCCTACGGCCTTCACGGAAGCGAGCTTCTGTTTGATTCACCGTCCGTGGATGAAATGATCCCGAAGTTTCTGGAGGAGTGCAGCTTCGACGGAACGTACTATGCAATGCCGTATATGCGTTCCACGGAAGCCTGCTACATCAATAAGACTTTTGTGGAAAAACTGGGCTATACCGTGCCCGATGAGCTGACCTGGGACTTCGTGTTCGAAGTTTCGGAGGCGGCAATGAAAAAAGATGAGGACGGCATCTTCGAGATCAACGGACAGAATGTCATGATCCCCTTCATCTATAAGTCCACGGACAATATGATGATCCAGATGCTGAAGCAGAAGGGTGCAGGCTATTCGACTCCCGAAGGTGAGATCCTGATCTTCAACGATACGGTAAAGGAGCTTCTGTTTGATCTTGCGTCTCACGTGAAGAGCGGCGCGTTCTCCACCTTCAAGATCTCCAGCTATCCGGCCAACTTCCTGAATGCCGGCCAGTGCATTTTTGCCATTGACTCCACCGCGGGCGCGACCTGGATGGGATCGGAAGCGCCGCTGCTTGACATCAGCGAGGATGCCATCGTGGAGTTCGAGACCGTAGTCAGAAGCATTCCGCAGTTCGATCCTTCCGATCCTTATATGATCTCTCAGGGACCGTCCGTCTGCGTGTTCAACAAGTCCGATCCGCAGGAGGTGCTGGCATCCTGGCTGTTTGCGCAGTTCCTTCTGACAAACGACGTGCAGATCGCCTATGCGGAGACGGAGGGCTACGCGCCTGTTACGCAGAAAGCGCGTGATACCGAAGAATACCGGGAATATCTGGAACTTGAAGGAACGGACAATGACAAGCATTATGCCGTAAAGATCCAGGCGACGCGCCTGCTTCTCGAAAATACGGAGCACACCTTTACAACGCCTGTATTCAACGGATCCGCATCTCTTCGTGACGCGGCGGGGCAGATGATCGAAAACACCTGCAAGTCCGTCCGGCGGAAAGAGACCGTGGATGAAGCGTATATGGACAAGCTGTTTTCGGATGTACAGTCTCTGTACCGTCTGGACCAGCATGAAAATGAGGCGGTCGGAAATCAGAAAAAGGATCTCGGAAAGCTTCCCGCTTCCGCGGTCACGCTGCTCGTTTCCGTTGCGGCTGTATGGGTGCTGCTTCTGGTCTATTGGGCGCTTCAGCTCAGAAAAAAGAAGGAATAGACTGATTTTTGTCAAATTGACAGAAGAACTTCTGTACAAAGACAGCTTTTCGTCAGGCGTACCTATTGATTTCTTCGCAATTTGAAGTATAATGATAGTTGCTTACTTTTGATCATAACGAAGGAGGAGTTCAAAATATGAAGAAAGTATTTGCTGTATTACTGTCAGCTGCAATCGTTTTCGGCATGACAGCCTGTGAGATCAATCCGGCTGACATCGATGTAAACGCACTTGCAAGTCAGGCACAGGAGATCGGCGGTGAGTACATCGAGCAGGCACAGGAAGTTGCCGGTTCTATCGCTGAAGCTGTCAACGAAGCCATTACGGACTATAAGACCGAAGGCACAATGACCCACGGCGAATATATCGCTGCTGACATCGACAGCCCGGTCGTGATCGAGACCTATGTTCAGGCTCATCAGTCATGGTGGGATAACACCATTACCTGCTACACACAGGATAAGACCGGTGGTTATTTCCTTTACAACATGGCTTGCTCCGAAGAAGATGCTGAAAAGCTCGTTCCCGGCACGAAGATCAAAGTTACCGGTTACAAGAGCGAGTGGTCAGGCGAAGTCGAAGTCATCGACGCTACCTTCGAAATCGAAGACGGCAGCTTTATTGCAGGTCCCATGAACCTGACAGACGCTCTTGACGACGAAGATCTGATCAAGTATCAGAACGTTTTCGCAGCATTCAAGGGCCTTACCGTTGCTCCTTCTCAGGACGCTGACGGCAACGACGTTGCATTCCTGTACAACTGGGATGGCTCCGGTGAACCCGGCAGCGATCTGTACTTCAATGTGGCTCTCGGCGACGACGTTTACAACTTCTGCGTAGAGTCTTATCTCTGCGGCGCTGACACTGACGTTTACAAGGCAGTTGAAGCACTTGAGATCGGCGATGTGATCGACATCGAAGGTTTCCTGTACTGGTACAACGGACCTCAGCCTCACGTTACCAAGGTAACCGCAGCTGAATAAGTCACAGGTGTGCAGAATAAGGATCACCTCGAAAGGGGTGGTCCTTTTCCTTTATCAGAGGGGGTATCATGATTCAGACCGTTGAGATCCGTTCGCTTGAAGAAGTGACGAAGATCATTCTGGACCAGGAGTATAATGCCGAGATCGGCAGGCTCAGAAGCACCTATCTGTTCCGCGGCATGCCGTCCGCCGGATTCAGGCTGGAGACCAGTCTGATGAGAAACTGCGGAGATCTGATGCAGCAGCTGGAGCCGTCGATCCTGAAGAATTTTTCCAAGTATGCGATCAAAGACGATCCGCAGATCAATGAATCCGTCTGGCGTCAGATGATGATGGGACAGCAGTACGGACTGCCGACCCGGCTTCTGGACTGGACGCATTCCTCCATGATCGCGCTTCACTTTGCAACAGCGGAAAACGACTTTGCAAAGACAGACAAACGGGACGGCGTTGTCTGGCGGATCGATGCGAAAGAGCTTGCGGGTCTGCTTCCGGGCAGATACCGGCAGGAACTCGGAAAAGGCAACACGTTTATTTTCGACGTGGCCGCCCTAAACCGGGTGACAAGCTCAGCTTCAGAGTACGATGCCGATATGCTTGACCGTTCCATGGTCATCGTCGAGCCGCCTTCGGCCGATGAACGTATCGTCAATCAGTATGCTTATTTTTCCGTTGTGCCGACAGGCATGAAGGATATCGAAGCGTTTCTGGAGGAGAACACGCACAAGACGGTGCGCTATATCATCCGGAAAGAGATCCGCTGGGATATCCGGGATCTTCTGGATCAGGCCAATGTCAGTGAGCGGATCGTGTATCCGGGGCTGGAGGGACTCTCCAGATGGATCGCAAGACACTACTACCATACAAACGACAGCAGAGACAACAGACAGACGGAGTGAACAGATGAGTGATTTTGCGGGTGTAGAGAAAATATTCGGCGAAAATGTATTTTCGGATGCAGTCATGAAGGAGCGGCTGCCGGAAGCAGCCTATGAAGCGCTGAAGCGCGTACAGAACGGAGAAGGCGAGCTTTCTCTTTCAACGGCAAACGTTGTAGCGGAAGCCATGAAAAACTGGGCGCTCGAAAAGGGTGCGACCCATTACTGTCACTGGTTCCAGCCGCTGACCGGCATCACAGCAGAGAAGCATGATGCGTTTATGTCCGCCCCGGATGCCGAAGGCCGCGTGATCAGTGATTTTTCCGGGAAACAGCTGATCAAGGGTGAGCCGGATGCGTCATCCTTCCCGTCAGGCGGCTTAAGAGCCACCTTTGAAGCCAGAGGCTATACCGCATGGGACTGCACGTCACCTGCTTTTGTCCGTCAGGATGCAGCGGGCGTGACGCTTTATATCCCCACGGCCTTCTGCTCCTATACGAGCGAGGCTCTGGACAAAAAGACGCCTCTTCTGAGATCCGTTCAGGCAGTGAATGAGCAGGCGCTCCGCCTGATCCGCCTGTTCGGAAATACAACATCGAAGAAGGTGATCCCCTCAGTCGGTGCGGAACAGGAGTATTTCATCGTTGACCGGAAGCAGTATCTGAAACGTGAAGATCTGGTCTTTTCCGGCAGAACGCTTTTCGGTGCAAATCCGCCGAAGGGTCAGGAGATGGGTGATCATTACATGGGAACGATTCCCGAACGTGTCGGCGCCTACATGAAGGACGTCAACGAAGAGCTCTGGAAGCTCGGCGTTCCGGCCAAGACACAGCACAATGAGGCTGCACCCGCCCAGCATGAACTGGCTCCTGTTTACGAAGAAGTCAATATTGCTACAGACCACAACCAGCTGGTCATGGAAACACTGAAAAAGGTTGCCGGCCGTCACGGCCTGATGTGCCTCCTGCATGAGAAACCCTTTGCTGGTGTAAACGGCTCTGGCAAGCACAACAACTGGTCACTGAATACGGATGACGGCATCAATCTTCTGGACCCCGGCAAGACGCCGCACGAGAATGTCCAGTTTCTGCTGATACTGACCTGCATGATGCGGGCGGTGGACCGCCATGCGGGACTTCTGGTCCAGTCTGCGTCTGACGTCGGAAACGACAGACGTCTCGGCGGTCACGAAGCGCCGCCGTTCATCATTTCCATGTTCCTTGGAACACAGCTGACGGATGTGATCGAGCAGCTGATCTCCACCGGCGAAGCAACTTCATCGATCCAGGGCGGATCCTTAAGCACCGGCGTATCGTTCCTGCCGTCTCTTGACAGGGATGCGACCGACCGGAATCGTACCTCTCCGTTTGCGTTTACCGGAAACAAATTTGAGTTCCGTTCCGTCGGTTCCATGGATTCCATCGCAGAACCCAACGTCGTTCTGAACACCATTGCGGCGGAAGTCTTCAAGGAAGTCTCCGACCGTCTGGAAAAGGCAGCGGATTTCTCCATGGAGGTACACAATATCATCAAAGAGTTCGCTTCCGCACACCGCCGCATCATCTTTAACGGAAACAACTATTCTCAGGAATGGGTCGAAGAGGCAAAGAAGCGGGGGCTTCCGAGGATCGAAAGCATGGTGGACGCAGAGAAGGTGCTGACCGATCCGGAGACCGTAGCGCTGTATCAGAAGTTCGGCATCTATACGCCCGCGGAGCTTCAGTCCCGTGCGGAGATCCAGTACGAGACGTATGCAAAAGCGATCCATATTGAAGCCAGAACGATGATCGACATGGCAAAGCGGCAGATCATCCCGGCAGTCGTCCGGGCGATCTCCGGCAATGCGAAAGCACTGAACGAAGTCCGTACGGCGGTTCCCGATGCGGACGTCACGGTAGAAGCAGAGCTGATCCGCACGGAATCCGCACTGCTTTCCGATGTACGTACGGCATTGGAGACACTTGTGCAGGCAGCGGAAAAGGCTGCAGATATGCCGCGCGGACTGGAGCAGGCTGAATATTACCGGAAACAGGTCGTACCCGCTATGGATGCGCTTCGCACACCGGTGGACGAACTGGAATCTGTGATCGATAAGAATCTCTGGCCCATCCCGTCCTATTCGGACCTGATGTTTGAGATCTGAAACTGATGTACAAATACGATACGGAGGATATGTAAATGTCAAGAAAGTCAAAAGTTACTCTGCACCCCTCTTATACAGCGGGCGAGATCTCGCCGCGTCTGTTCGGAGCGTTCCTTGAGCCCATCGGAAAGATGGTCAACGGCCAGATGTATATGCCTGAGCATCCGACAGCAGATGAACAGGGCTTCCGTCAGGACTGGATCGACGGTCTGAAGGAAGCGGGCGTTCCTGCAGTGCGTCTTCCCGGCGGCAATTTTATTTCCGGATGGAGATGGAAGGACAGTATCGGTCCGGTTGAACAAAGAAAGACCTTCCTGGACCGTCCCCGTTTTACGATCGTACCGAAGGAAGTCGGTCTGGACGAGTACCTGCAGTGGGCGGAAAAAGTCGGTTTTGAGCCGTTATATACCATCAATCTCGGAACAGACGGCATCAATGAAGCCATTGATATGGTGGAATATGTGAACTGGGAAAAGGGCACCTACTGGGCGGATGAGCGTATCAAAAACGGCCATGAAAAGCCTTACGGCGTAAAGATCTGGTACCTCGGAAACGAGATGGACGGTCCCTGGCAGATGGCTTCCTGGGAAAAGAACCCGAAGGATTACGGTGCACTCTGCCATGAAGTGACAAAGCTTATGAAATGGACCGATCCTTCGATCCAGACCGCAGCCTGCATGACCTCCTGCCCGTTCCTGCCGCATTATCCGGAGTGGGACCGCGAAGTGCTGGAGCAGTGCTATGAGACTGTCGATTACCTGTCTCTGCATCATTATCATTCCGCTCTGCCCGGAGACATCGGCGCTCTGATGGCAGGCGTTAAGGCTTACGAGGATTATATCGACACCGAGATCGCGCTTGCGGATTACGTCAAGAAGCTGACCCGTTCCAAAAAGACCATGTATATCTCTCTGGACGAGTTCGGAAGCTCCTTCCGTCCGCAGAAGGGCAAGCCCCAGTACGGTATGGCCGGCCGCATGACCGCAGATGTATTCTATAACTTTGATCCGGAAAGAAAGTACACTTATCAGGATCCGAACAACTGGGATATGTCCCGTATGAGAGGCTTCGGCCCGAGAACCGGCGAGATGGCAATGGCGCTTGCGAATGCGACCACATATATGGCACTGATCCGCCGTGCGGACCGCGTCAAGATCGGCTGCGCGACCGGCGGTCTCGGCATGTACTGTTCCGCTGATAAGGATCATGTATGGCACAGCACCTCCTACTATCCGATCACCGCAATGCGGAATCTGGCAAAGGGAACGTCCATCCTGCCTTCCGTTGAATGTGAGACCTACCA
>JAZUFC010000118.1:0-4566 GCA_045640465.1 Lachnospiraceae bacterium
CGGCAGTATGCAACCACGCGGAGCTTCTTTTTCTCAGCAGGCTGCGCTTCTATTGTTTTGACTGTCATTGCTTTACCTCCTTGTCAGTATCGTATATTAACTCTGATTCGGTGATTTTTCAAGTGATTTCGGTAATAAGTCCGCGTACATCGGAGAGAATGTCTGCGGGTTCAGATCGGTTAATTTGTCGTATTCGTCAAATGTGATCATACCTCTGGCATATAGCAGTTCCGCCCGACTTTGCCACTTGGGCATACAAAAACCTTCAAAAAAATTTCTCAAAATCGCCGTTAAATCGACGATTTACTATTGACAAACCATTTAGAATGTGGTATAATAGAAAGTAGAGCTATAAGAGCTATTGAAGGAGGTTTTTCTATGTATATCGCAGTATTCAAAAATAATGGCAAAGATTACCTTCGCCTGATGGAAAGTTATCGCACCAAGAGTGCGAACGGAAAAGTTTCTATTCGCAAAAGGATAATTCATAACATCGGTCCGCTTTCCAAATTCGATGATGGTCAGCCTGACTTTCTCGAAAGACTGCGTGAGTCATTCCGGCTCGGTAATCCGTTGATTCCGGAGCTTGAAGAATACACAGGAAAGAAGCCTCCGGTCGAAAAATATACGATCCGTTTGCAGGAAGGTGATCCTGAGTGTGTCGGCCATCCACGGCTGTATTCTCATGTATTTCTGGACAAGCTGCTTGATGAGCTTGGCTTGAAGTATTTTTTCAGCTCGTATAAAGGCTTTTCAAAAATCGAATATGATGTTCTGAATTTTGCCAGACTGCTTATCTACGGCAGAATATTAAATCCCGATTCTAAGATGGCAACGCTCGAACAGAATGATGATTATTACACACCGATCTTGAAAAACTTCAATCCGTATAATGTCTATGACACGTTGGATTTCATCTACGCTAACAAAGAAAAGATCATCCGCAGAATGAATACATCCCTTGTAAAAAAGTGGCATCGGAATCCTGAGATCATTTTTTATGATGTTACGAATTTCTTTTTTGAGATAGAAGAACCAGATGAAGATATCCTTGATGATGACGGAAATGAAGTTGCAAAGGGATTTCGTAAAATGGGTGTCAGCAAAGAAAACCGAAAACAGCCGATCGTTCAGATGGGGCTGTTTATGGATGATCAGGGACTTCCGATCTCAATTGAATCCTTTCCCGGAAACACCCTTGACTGCAATACTTTCAAGCCGGCAATTTCAAAAAGCATTGACGGTTTGGATTATGCAAGATTTATTATGATCGCAGACAGAGGTATGTGCAATTATCAGAACGTTTATCATCTGCTCGATCAGAACAACGGCTACATACTTGCAAAAAGCCTTCGCAAAAGCGCCGCAGATGAACAGGAATGGGCATATTCTGATGATGGTTTTATTGAGGTCAGCAAAGACTTCAAATACAAATCCCACATTATGAAACGAACTGTAAAAGACGCAAATGGTAAGAAAAGAACCATCACTGAAAACGTCATTGTATACTGGAGCCGTAACTTTTATGAGCGTGACCTTCATGAAAATGCCAGCTTTCTTGAAACGCTTGAAAAGATCCTGAAGAACCCGAAGGGCTTTCGCGTCACAGATATACAGACAAGAAGAATGCGGCAGTTTTTCAAAGGAGACTTTCTGAATTCTGAAACCGGCGAGGTCGTTGAAGCCTCGAAACTCCGAGCTTTGCTGGATAAAGAAAAGCTGGAGCAATTCAAAGCGCATTTCGGTTTTTATCAGATCATTACATCGGAGATCAATATGCCGCCGCTGGAAGCAATTGAAAAATATCACGGTCTGTCTCGCGTTGAAGATCAGTTCCGTGTGATGAAAAGTGATCTTGAAACACGCCCCGTTTATGTTCGTACACGGGAGCACATCGAAGCACATCTTCTGATCTGTCTGATCGCTTTGACGATGATCCGCATGATCCAGTGTAAAATATGCCGCAGTGGGCTTGTTCCCAAATCAGACGATATTACACTCTGGTCAATGGGACTGCCTGCATACCGTATCCAACGAGCTCTGAACAAATGGAAGGTTGAACTGCTTGCCGATGATTTGTATCGGTTTACTGATCTTGATGATCCTGATTTGAAGTTGATTCTTGACTCGTTCGGCATTAAAATTCCTGTGAAACTTTTTCATAAAACTGACCTGAAATCACAAATCAAGAATATCAACATGGATATATGAATGTGGTGCTATTTTATCAAAAATATCTATCGGCTATATTGCGTCACTTTTGATGCTGTATAGCCGATTTTCTATTCCTTCACGGCTCGTTTATCTCATGAAAGCAAGCTGCTGTTTCAGGATCTCATACGGTATAGCGCCGTCTTTCGTTCTGCCGTCCAAACCGATCACAGGCATATCCGGCACGGAAACTGTCGGTGCGGTCAGCCCTTTCTCGGAAGGTTTCGGTGTTTCAGTTGTGTCATTGGGAGTGTCGTCCGTGTTTGTTGTTTCACTGGAAGCGGTGATCTTTCCCAAAATGGTCTGCCCCATAACACGGGTACTGTACTCCCAAATGGCATCGCCGTTGTCCGGTGTGAGCGGCTTCTTTTCATCTTCGTCCTCATTATCGCCTTCTTCATCGGGCTTCTCAGGCTCTTCCTTCTTGTCCGTTTCAGGCTTTTTCTCGTCAAAGAGAAGCTCGTCAGCAAAGCCCAGCTCGACCGCCTTTTTTGCATTGATCCAAGTTTCATCGGACATAAGCTTGCTGATGCGGCTACGGGAAAGTCCAGTCTTAGCGGCGTATGCGTTGATGATGCTTTCCTTGATCTCATTCAGCGTGCTGATTGCTTTTTCCATATCCTTTGCATTGCCGAACGCGATGGTAGAAGGATCATGGATCATGAGGAGTGCGGTCGGAGACATCTGCACGGTATTGCCTGCCATTGCGATCACGCTCGCCGCTGATGCCGCGATACTTGCGATTCTGACAGTGACATTGTGCGGATAATCACGAATCATCGTGTAGATCTCCGCTGCGGCGAAGACGTTTCCACCCGGCGAGTTGATCCAGAGTGTGAGGTCGCCGTCCTCTGCATACAGCTCGTCTCTGAAATCCTGTGGTGTGATCTCATCACCCCAGAAAGACTCCGAATCAATCGGTCCCTCGAGGCGGAGCACCCTGCCGCCGCTGTCATCGTGAATATAGTCCCAGAATTTTGGCATTTACATTCCTCCGTTTCGTACTTTCTTCCTGCGCCTTTTTCGCAGGAATCTGTCATCGGTTGATTTGTCATCGTTTTCGTCTGTTTTCTCTGTATCTGTCTGTTCCGGCTCGTCCAGATCATACGCTGCACCGGCATCTTGCAGCTTGTTATACGAACCGTTAAGATAGTAGTCATCACCGCCGAGATCGTGCGGAATGAGATCCATGTTTTCAAGCCTGCGCACATCATTCGGGGACATAAATCCGTTGCCGACACCGATCGCATACGCATTCATGCGGCTCTGATAGTCACCACGCATCAGACCGTCCACATTGAATTTTGGAAAATATTCATCTTTTTCTTCTTCCAGAAGAAGGTCTTTGATGATGCCTTTTTCAATACGGATGATCCACGGCATGAGCGAATACTGCACAAATGCGATACCCTGATGCTCGATGTTATTGAAGGTGCTGCGCTTCAAATCCTGTACCAGATGGGGCGGCACCTGAAACATACGGCAGATTTCCTCAACATCGAATTCACGAGTTGACAAGAACTGCGAATCCTCCGGCGGCAATGAAATCGGTTTATACTGCATTCCTTCCTCGAGAACGGCGATGTGGTGCGCATTGCGGGAACCACCGTATACTCTCGTCCAGTTTTCACGGATCTTTTCTGGATTTTTCAGTACGCCCGGATGTTCGAGAACACCGGCGGGCTGCGCTCCGTTTTTGAAGAAGGCGCTGCCGTAACGCTCCACCGCCATTGCTGCGCCCAGTGCATTTTTCATCATGGCAATGGGACTGAAGCCTACAAGTCCGTTGAATCCGAGTCCCGGAATATGCAAGATCTCGTCACGCTGAAAAATGATATCCTTATCATGTTCCCCCGGCTTTTCATCGGTATAGGCATGATAGGTGTATATGAGGTCGCCGCTTTTCGCATCACGGTCGATTTCCATATTCTCAGGCAGAAGCGGATACAGTCCAAGAATTTCATTCTTGCCGTCACGGACAATCTGTGCATAGGCATTTCCCCACAGCAGCAGATGACACATCAGTGCTTCCCAGAATGAAAATGAACTCATTTCGGGATTCGGCTGCCGGTATAGTATTTTGTACAGAGGATGATCGATAGCGCGCTCTTTGTCCTCTCCGTCACCTGTATATCTGTAAAGATGCAGCGGAAGTCCTGCGATAGTGTTGGAAAGCAGTCTCACACAGGCGTAGACGGTAACGATCTGCATTGCCGTCCGTTCATCCACGCGCTCTCCGCTGTGTGTCATGCCGAATACAAACAGATTTGTGAGAACATCCACAAGGCTGCGGTTGGGCTGCGCATGAAGTTCATCAAGAACCAGACCGGATACATTCAAACCGTGCTTCGTACC
>JAZUFC010000119.1:0-2372 GCA_045640465.1 Lachnospiraceae bacterium
GTCTGGGTGGATGTTTACGATGCTTTCCACAAGCATGTTTCCGAAGAAGAACTGATCTATCAGCCGGCAGCGGTGACTGTTCCGGAGCTTTCCGGCAGCGCTCCCATGCTGACTGAGGATGAAAATACCGTTACGATTTCAGCAGAGGATTTCGAGGTGGTGATCTGCAAGAAGACAGGCCTGATCATCAAGGCTGTTCGCGCAGGCGAGACCGTGCTGACCGGTGGTCCGGTTCTCCATCTCACGGGCCTGGCGCTGGCACCCTGGAAGCTGACTTCTTTACAGTATTGCCTCACGGATACCTGCGCAAAAATCGTCTCCTCCGGCGCGTATGACCGGGTGAAGGTGACCTTCGTCATGCAGATCGATGCAGCGGGCTTACTGGAGACTGTATGCACCATCGACGACATGCCTTACGCAAGCCCCCGCAAGCTGGCCATGCGTGTGGGTGACGATACCGACAGCGGCGGATACGAGGAAACCGGTATTTCCTTCACTGTTCCGGCAGCGCTCGATATGCTGACCTGGAAGCGGCAGGGACAGTGGACGGTATATCCGGACTGGCACATCGGTCGACTGGAGGGTGCTGCGACGAAGCATCCAGCGGCAGATGAAAAGGACTACAAGGATGACGAGAGAGATATTTCCGCGTTTGGCGTATACGATCCGGGCGTCCTGGGCACCCGCGATTTCCGAAGCCTGAAGTCTTACATCACAGAAGCTTCTCTGAAAAATGAAAAGTCTGCGCTGACGGTCTTCTCCGATGGTACCGACTCCGTTCGCGCGAAGATTCTGCCTCCGGCGGAACTGACTGTGCAAGACACAGATGCCCGCCTCACCTACGAGGGCGAGTGGACGACCGTGAATACCAAGTATCGCAGCGCGAACAGTACGGAAACCTGGTCCAATCACAAGGGCGACCGTTGCACGCTGAAGTTTGAAGGTACAGGCTGCATCTTTGTATCCAGCGAAGACATTCTGGGTGGTTTCGCGGCGGTTTACGTGGACGGTCAGTTGATGTCCGATCGAATCAATCTGGGCAATCGTCAGTTGACACCGGGCATCGCCCGCGGTTACGAAAAGGATTGGGGCCGCATGATGTACTCCGTAAAGGACCTTCCCTACGGCGAGCATGAGCTGACGGTGGAAGTTACCGGCGAGAGCATCCCGGGCGCTATGAATACGTACGTGTTCATCGACCATTTCGTGATCCTGCGGGATGGCATCGAAGGCGATACCTGTCTGATGATCGACAGCGCGTTTAATTATCCGGAACTTTCCTGGGGCGATTATACCAAGCCGCCGGTACAGATGAAGACCGGAGATGCACATCGGTATGTGGTGAAGATCTGAAGAAGGAAATAAAACAAAAACAGACCGAGGTTTTCAAAACCTCGGGCTGTGTGGGAAATATAAGGTGGCTGCAGGTGTTATATGCTCTGAGAGTACTTTTAGTACGTAGTTACTGAAGTGCGCTTAGAGCTTTTTTATTACATACGGAGAAAGGAGGAAATTACAGTGAGAGAAAGAATTACTGCTCTGTATGAGCGTCTAAGCCACGATGACGAGCTACAAGGTGAGTCGAACAGCATAACCAATCAGAAGAAAATGCTTGAATTATATGCGGAAGAGAACAACTTAACTCCGTTCAGGCATTTTACGGATGATGGCATTTCAGGAACCAGGTTTGACCGGCCAGGTTTTATGGCAATGATGAAAGAGGTCGAAGCCGGTAATATTGGTACCATCATAATCAAAGACATGAGCCGAATGGGCCGTGACTATCTGCAAGTCGGACAGATCATGGAGATGCTTCGGCAGAGAGATATCCGTCTTATTGCCCTTAATGACGGTGTTGATACTCTCAAGCAAGATGATGATTTCACTCCCTTCCGTAACATCATGAATGAATGGTATGCAAGGGATACCAGCAAGAAGATCAAATCAACCTTCAAGGCCAAGGGGAACTCCGGCAAGCACGTTGCCAGCAGCTGCCCCTATGGATATCTGAAGGATGAACAGGATGGTGACCATTGGATCGTGGATCCGGAAGCGGCAGCTATTGTCCGTCAAATATTTGCATGGACTATGGAGGGCTTCGGTCCTTATCAGATATCTCAGCTGCTTAAGGAAAAGAAGGTTGAAATACCCGCCGTGCACATGGCGCGTTTTGGTCAGGGACTAAACAAGAACAAGACCTTTAAGGATCCTTATAACTGGGGATCATCTACTATCGTGAACATCCTGAAGAAGCGAGAATACCTGGGGCATACCGTTAACTTCAAGACCAGGAAGCACTTTAAGGATAAGAAAAGTCACTATGTTTCCGAGGACCAGTGGGTTGTATTTGAGAATACGCAGGAACCGATCAT
>JAZUFC010000120.1:0-7401 GCA_045640465.1 Lachnospiraceae bacterium
GTCATAGGCACAGTCCACTTCCCAGCCTTCCTGAATAAGGGAGAAACGGATCCCTTTTACGATCATCTTTTCATCATCAACAACCAGTATCTTTGTCATGATCTTACATCCTATACAGTAATTTTATCTTTCAGCCGGTCAAATATTCCCTGACCGATCCCCGAAACATTCATCAGATCCTCAATGCAGGAGAAAAAGCCGTTCTCGGTCCGGTACTGAAGAATGGCAAGCGCCTTTCTTTCACCGATCCCGGGAAGAGTCATCAGAAGCGCTGCATCCGCAGTGTTCAGATCAACCGGCCCGCCCTGTGATGAAACGGCGGCCTGATACGGTCTTTCTGTCTTCTCCTCACCGCAGGCGGCACAATAGACCTGAGTGCCGTCCGTAAGGACCATCGCAAGATTCAGATAATCCGGATCCGCACTCTGTGTGAATCCGCCTGCCGCAAGAACCGCATCCGAAACACGGCTTCCCTTTGAAAGCGCATAAACACCGGGTGAAACGACCTCGCCCGCCACATGCACATACAGCATTTCCGGTCTGCTCTCTTCCGAAGAAGAGGTCTCCGCTTCAGCCTCCTGCGTTTCATCCCCGCAGGAATAGACTGTGATGCAGCCTTTCAGTTCATCATTCTTCACAGAAGCTCCGACGGAAAAGATCCCGGAAAGAAGAACAAGGGCCGAAGCTCCGAGCAGCCTGAATTTTTTGAACAGAATCATCTTCCCTTCTGTTTACCGGACAGCACCGGGAAGTTTTCTGCCTTTCTGTTACGAAAAAAGAACGGCAGACACCCGCATTCTGAAACTTGTTTCTGATATTTTACAAAAAGATTACAGAAAAAACAAGACCTTCGGACATAATTCTTTATAAATTCCGAAAAAGCGAAGCGGCGGAAAGACTTCCGCCGCTGTAATTTCTGTTTATTCTGATGTCCGGCTTTACGGTTCAGTTATTCCTTTGGATCCGAAAACAGACTGACATACGGAAAATCGCCGGGTACATTCAGACGGATCTCATCAAATGCCGCCTTGTTCCGCTTAACGGGCATTTCCTTTTCCGCATCTTCATATCCTTCCGCCCAGGCCGCATAACGTTTTCTGGCCACCAGATTCCGCTGGTTGTTCAGAGAAAGCAGCGTATTGTAGGACTGATCCATGCGGATGATATAATAGGCGTCACCTGCGCGGATGATCCCGGAAAGTTCATTATCCGTCATGGAAAACAGCACAGATGCCAGTTCGGGCACGACATCTGTTTTGGAGACCGAATAGGATATGACAGGGTCCGTTGTGGTCTCTTCCGCAACGGATCTGAAATCCTCTCCGTTTTTCAGCCGTTCGTAAACGGCACGCGCCGTTTCTTCCGAAGAAAGACGGATCACGCCGATATCCGCGATCCTGCTTTCTTCATCACTGACCTCGAGCCTTTTATCACTGATCAGCGCCTCGATCACCTTGCTTCCCGTCTGATAAAGAGACAGAACGGAAATGACCGTTTTTCTGTCGGTTTTCGAGAAAGCAAGCGCATCTTCGGAAAGCGCATTCATATAGGCATCCGCGCGCGCCTCGATCTGTTCTTCCTCGGAGACCGTCAGAGTGATCCCCAGCTTTCCCGCTTCCTGTGAAAGATAAAGAAGCTTCCGGCATTCCTCGAAAATATAGGCTTCCTTCACATAAGTCTCAAACGTGACCCCGTCTGATACCTCCATATCCCAGAAAGCCTCCTGAAACAGGTCGTGATAGATATGTTCAAACTCGGTTTTATACTGAAGCGCGATCAGCCTTACTTCTTTTTCCGTCAGTACTTCCTGACCCATAGAGATCACTTCCGTTCTTCCGATGATCCAGTTGACCGTCGGAAAAGTACAGGAGGACAGAGCCAGAAGAATGCAGAAAAGAAATGCAGCTGCCGCATGCCTTAACTTTCCTGTTTTCATGAATTCAGCACCTTGCGGCAGGACAGGATATTGTCCGTAATGTTACCCCGGAAGATACCGGAACCGCTGACAAAGATATTGGCGCCTGCTTCTTTGACAAGCGGAAGCGTTTCCGCTGTGATGCCGCCGTCCACTTCAATGTCCACATCAAGTTCCTGCCTTTCGATCTCTTCCCGGAGAAGACGGATCTTCCGAAGCATTTCCGGCATAAAGGCCTGTCCGCCGAATCCCGGTTCCACTGTCATGATCAGTACCATGGAAAGCTCCTTCAGATACGGAAACACGGTCTCGACCGGCGTTCCTGGCTTCACGGAAAGAGAAGGCTTCATACCACATTCACGGATCAGTCCGATGCAGTCACCGGGGTCTTTACAGGCCTCGATATGGACCGTGATCATGTCCGCACCCGCCTTCTGAAAAGAACGGATCTGTTTTTCCGGTTCCAGGATCATCAGATGAACATCGATCGGAAGATCTGTCTTTTTTCTGACGGAGGAAAGAACCGGCTGTCCGAAAGAGATCTGCGGAACAAAAGCACCGTCCATGACATCAAAATGAAGCATATCCGCTCCTGCGGTTTTGAGTTCTTCAAGCTGCGGTTTCAGGTTTGAAAAATCCGCCGCCAGAAGTGACGGCGCAATTCTGTATTCTGTCATGACATCCTCCGTGCAGGAGCTTTTCCTGCATTCTGTATATTCTTCAGTATTTCTTCATGTCTTTCAGATAGGCATGAATGTTTCTGTAGGACTGATATCTGGAAAGAGCGATCTTTCCTTCCGAGACTGCTGCTTTCACGGAGCAGTCCGGCTCGTTCAGATGCTCGCAGTCATGGAAGCGGCAGGCATTGAGATACGGTCTGAATTCCGGGAAACAGAGCGGAAGGTTTTCGGGCTGCACCGACTCGACTTCGACAGACGTAAAGCCCGGCGTATCAAACAGGTAGGTATTTTCACCCAGATAGAAAAGTTCCGAATGTCTCGTCGTGTTTTTTCCGCGGTCGATCTTTTCGGAAAGCCCGCCCGTCTCCATCCGGTCATGTCCGAGGATCCGGTTCATGATCGATGATTTTCCGACACCTGAAGGTCCGGCCAGTGAGATGACTTTTCCATTCATGGCTTTCAGGACTTCCTCAAAACCGGTGCCGTCTTTTGCCGATACCGGATAGAAAGGATAGCCCGTATTGATGAATTCGTTTTCCAGCTTCCGGATCCCTTCTTCATCAGTCAGATCCGTTTTGTTCAGCACAAAAGAAACAGGTATCTCCGCTTCCTCATTCAGGACCAGATACCTGTTCAGCATATCAAAATTCGGTTCCGGCTTGACGCAGGCAAGCACCAGAAAGATCCCGTCCACATTGGCGACCTCCGGCCTGAGAAGCCGGTTCTTCCGTTCCAGGATCTTATCGATATTGCCGGTCTTCTCCTCACGGGAGATCACGGAAAACTCCACATGATCTCCCGTCAGGGGCTTTTCCCGGTTTTTTCTGAATATGCCCTTAGCCTTGCATTCATAGAGATCTTCGCCGTCATGCACATAGTAGAAGCCGGCGATCCCTTTTGTGATTCTGCCGATCATAGGCACCTCAATCTTTACGGGGCGGATACATAATACGAGATCGTGACAGCAGTTCCTGCCTCAGCCTCTGTTGCGGCATCGGGGCTCATGTTGTAGACCAGATTGACCTGTTCCGGAGCAGGCGCTGCTTCTCCCGGAATCGCATTCGGTGTGAAGCCGGCTGCCGTCAGTGCTGCGGAAGCCGCTTCAAAAGACTGACCCTTCACATCGGGAATGGCCGTCAGTACCGGTGCGGCATAGGTATAGTATCTGATCGTCACTGCCGAACCAGGCGCGACGTCTTCACCGGATGCCGGTGAAGCTTCATAGATGATCATATTCTTCGCAGGATCGGAGGTCGTAAGAGATCCGTCTTCCGCTGCCGTGAGCCCGGCCGCCGTCAAGGCCGCAACCGCATTATCCCTGGTATTGCCCAGAAGTCCGTCAGGCACCTTCACAGTCGACGGAGCCTGATAAGTGTAATACTTCATGGTAACCGAGGAACCCTTTTCCACTTCGGTTCCGGACGCGGGCGAAACTTCATATACCTTACCGTTCTGTGAAGGATCGTTCGTCACAGCAGATCCGTCTTCGACCGCCGTAAGTCCCGCACCGGTGATTGCCGCAGCGGCATCGGCATGTGACATGCCTGCAAGTCCCGCAGGCACCGCAACCTTCGCAGGCTGAGTTTCCGCCGCCTGGTAGGTATAATACTTCACGGTAACGGAGGAACCCTTCTGCACTTCGGTTCCGGACGACGGAGACACTTCGTATACGATATTGTTCTGGTTCTCATCCGATGTTGCCGCCGAGCCGTCTCCGGTACATACAAAGCCAGCGCCTGTCAGAATATTCTTTGCGTTATCAAATGTATTTCCCATCAGTCCGTCCGGGATCTTCACTTTATCGGAAGCCTTGTAGACATAGATCGTAACCGTCTGTCCCTTTTCAAGCTCTGTTCCGGCATCCGGTGAAACGCTCTTTACATTTCCTGCAGTGCCTCCTTCCACATATTCCACACTGCAGACAAGACCGGCTCCTTCGATCGCATCCTTTGCCTGCTGTTCGGTCGCACCGGCGACATTCGGCACCTTCGGTTTGGATTCATACAGAAGGACGATCATTTTGACCGTATCGGCTGTGTTGGCGGTCTCACCCGCTGCAGGCGTCTGGGAAGCGACCATGAAATTCTCGTCCGCAACCGGCGTCTTTTCCGTTGTGATCTCGTATTTATAGAAGCGGGCGTCACGAAGGATCTGGATCGCATCAAGGATCGCCTCTTCGTCGTTTACGTCCATGTGCTCCGGATTCAGATAGTGTCCGACAACATTCGGAACTTCCTTCTGTGCGGAACGGATCAGCACGGTCAGGTTGACGGTATCGCCCTTGGAAAGCTTGGTAATGCCGTCTTCCTCTTCTTCATTTTCATGCTCCGGATCCTGCCGGATGACGGTATCGACCTTGTCATCGGGTGCTTCCGGATCCAGTTCTTCGGTAATATATACGTCAAAGCCGAGTTCCGCAAGCATATCCGCGGCTTCTTCCGCATTCATGCCGGTCACGTCAGGCACGTCGATGAATTCCTGACCGAGGCTTAACGTAATGCCGATATAAGAACCGTTCTTGACAGTCTTCGCATATTCGATCTCCTGTGCCATGACAAGATCCTGATCGACTTCGTCACTGTAGTCGTAGCTGACCTCGCCGAGGTGCAGACCCACGTTCTCCAGCATCTGCTCCGCATCCGCCTCTGACAGCATATACAGATTCGGAACCAGAACGGTCTCCGGACCGGAGGAATAGGTGACGGTGACGGTATCGCCGGACTGGAGGATTCCGGACGGGGGATCTATGGAAATGATCGTATTGGCCGGGATCGTTTCCGAAGTCACGCGGATATAGTTGACCGTAATGATATCGGAGAATTTCGCGATATCGTTCCGGAATACAGACACATTTCCGCCGACATAGCTCGGCTTGATCTCGAACTTGTCCGTACCTGCGGAAAGAGTGATCACGATCACGCTGCCCTTTGCAACGATCGTTCCCTCCGGATAGCTCTGCTTGCAGATGGAGCCGAGCGGATAATCGTCCGAATAGATGATATTATTGGAGATCTTGTACTGCAGGCCTTCCTGAACAAGTGCATCCATTGCATCCTTGACGGGAAGTCCGAGGACATTCGGTATCTTCGACATGGTCTCCGGATCGAACTCGTCCTCCGGCGAGAAGGTCGCAACGGTCGCCGTTTCATCGGGATCCGTTTCAAGCGGTCTGGTCTGGCTCTGCACGGTCTCCGGAGTGCTCGGCTTCTTTGTGCCTGTCTGCGTGCAGCCCGAGAAGGAGGCGATGATATAAATGATCAGTACAATGATCAGTGCACCGAACAGGATGATAAAGATCAGAAGGATCCGGTCGAATATGCTCTTTTCATCCTCCTCCCGGTCTTCTTCAAACAAAAGATTCTTTCTGCGTTCTGCCATTTCCGCCTTTCTCTCGGCAAAGATATCCATGGTATCCGCGTCTGCATCGCTGCCGGACGCATTCTCGGGATCTTCCGGCATGATCGCCGTGTGTCTTCTGACTTCCGGACGGTCTGTCTGGTAGGATCCGTCCTCCTCATCGTTTCCGTCGATGATGGCGGTCGCGTTCCGGACGCCGGAAATGCGGCGGATATTCTCCACCTCGTCGGGTGAAAATACAAGCGTATCCGATTTCAGCAGATTCTCCTGCTCCTGCTTTTCGAAATTGAAATCCGGAGACGCCACGGCGATCTTCAGATCCTGCAGAAGCTCGGTGCAGTTATGGTATCTGCGCTCCCGTGATTTCTGGGTGCAGCGGAAAATGATCTGTTCCAGAGCCGTCGGGCAGTCCGGATTGACGGAGCTCGGCGGAACCATTGTTTCGTTCATGTGCGCAAGTGCAACGGCAACGGTGGTATCCTTGTCGAAGGGCACGCGTCCGGTGATCATTTCATAGGTGCAGATACCGAGGGAATAGATGTCCGAACGTTCGTCGCAGAGAAGTCCCTTGGCCTGCTCGGGAGCAATATAATACACACTCCCCATCGTATTCGTATTCATGCTGCGGGTCTCGTCCGTGATCGCTCTTGCGATGCCGAAGTCCGTGAACTTGACCTTACCGTCTCTGGACAGAATAATGTTCTGCGGCTTGATATCCCGGTGCACGATCTGGTGTGCATGGGCAGCACGAAGCCCCACGGCAACCTGTGCGCAGATCGCCATGGTCTCTCTCGGGGAAAGCATTCCCTTCCGTCTGATATATTCCTTCAGCGTGATGCCATCGATCAGTTCCATTACGAAATAGTAAATATCGCCGACATTGCCGACATCATAGATGCTGATGATATTCGCATTTGATAAGGATGCGGCCGCCCGTCCCTCGCTCCTGAAGCGCTGTACGAATTCCTCATCCTTTGAAAGATCTTCTTTCAGTACCTTGACGGCCACCTGTCTTTTGAGTCTGGCGTCTGTCGCCTTGTAGACATCCGCCATGCCGCCGGATCCGATCTTTTCAATGATCGTGTACCTCCCGGCAAAAAGGGTCCCGTTTTTAAGCATTCTTCACCTCTTCTTCCCGGTAAAGCACCACTGTAATATTATCTCTTCCGCCATTCTGATTTGCCAAATTGATCAGTGTCCGCACTCTGTCCTCCACGGAGAACGTATCGTCGAGCGCAAGATTCTTGATCACTCTGTCTTCCACCATGTTGGACAGGCCGTCCGAACACAGGAGAAGATACTGATCCGGCTGAAGTTCGATCTCGAACATATCCGGATCCACCTCACTGTAGATGCCGATCGCGCGTGTGATGACATTCTTTGTGCGCTCGTATTCCTCGGAATTGCGTTCCATCCTGCCGAGCGCCACCTGTTCTTCCACGTATGAAT
>JAZUFC010000121.1:0-4098 GCA_045640465.1 Lachnospiraceae bacterium
GTTTTTTTCGAACAATTAGATTATGTTCCGGAAGCACTCATCAACATCACAATGGAACAGATCGTACCTGCTGCCATGGAATGGCACAATCTCACAGCCATTATCGAATGTGAAAAGGAGTACCGATGTTTTGAAGATTTCGACGACCGAAAGAGCAAGGAAAAACTTGATTTCTACCGTAAATGGTATCATACAAAAACGCAGCACCCGCAGGTTTCTCTGGAAAACTATATGAAGGCCTGTGCTGATAACAGTAAGGATGACGAATGGGATCCTCCGTACCTCCATACCGATGTCGCCAGTGATGCGGTCTCAGCAGTTTTTGCCGAAAAGTTCATGGATTCACTGGAAGAAAAAGACCGCAGAATCCATGGACTCCGGCTCGAAGATAAAACATTCAAGGAGATCGCCGATGAACTCGGTTACAAGAATCACAGCGGAGTTCTGAAAAGGCTCCGAAAGATCGGTCAGGCGTATGAGGAGTACGCGGGAGTTGATTTCGGTTTTCATGGAAAGCATATCGCATAAATGAGCACCTGTTTCAACAGCAGGTGCTTTTTTGATGCAGCTATGCCTCTCTTACTAACTTAATTAATAATACCAGCTGAGAAGAAGTCAATACTATTACCTTAATTACATAATAAAATAATACACACTGTAGAAAGGAGGAAGAAATGCAGAACGATATCGTTCCTTCACTTTTTCATAATATACATTTTCGCTGTCTCTGCCGGGTTCAATAACAGGTTTAACATTTAAGTTCCAAAATCGGATCCTTCCGGAGAACTGTATCATTCCACCCGCTCATTTACCGAACAGGTACCTTAAATAATCCATGAATATTGCAATAATACAGCAGGTATTTCGTTCTGCTGATCTTGAATCGGGCTTCGGCATTGCCCTCCGCATATAATTTCTTTAATTCGTATCCGTCATCTTTCACGGCTGCAATAAAAGAAATATAATGCTTCTTGCTCATGTCATGCGGAATGGATATATAGTATTCATCCTCAACTTTTTCGATGCACAGATGATGATCTTCATCTTCCGTTTCCGGATCCAGAGCGGGCAGCACAATCCCGCAGCAGCTCACTATCGTTTCACCTGTGCTGCAGACGATGTTTCCGCATATCGGGCACACATGAAACTTCATTCGAAGCATATTAAACGACTTATTTGTGTTTACCACATTTTCACCGGAAAACAGTTCTATTACAGAAACACCCAAAGCATCTCCCAATGATTCTACAAGAGAAATATCCGGATAGCCGCGGCTCGTTTCCCATTTTGATATTGCCTTATCTGATACATTCAGCTTCTCAGCAAGCTGCTGCTGAGTCATTTTTTTGCTTTCTCTTAAACGCCGGATCATTGCACCGGTCACGTATTGATTCATACAGATCACCTCCTGACAGCATTAAGTGTATTCCTTTACCATTGCAAAAACAACCTACGATTCGTGGAGAGATCATTTATCGATGTCGGATCTAACTGCTGATCCTGCACTGAGGATCACTATCCGGAAATGTTATCGAAAACCGGCTGCCGCATCCGGGCGCGCTTTCAACGGATAAAGTCACGCCGATCAGAGCCGCCACCTTCTTTGACAGATACAGTCCAAGTCCGCTGGATCTGGCGTCGGCTCTTCCGTTATTTCCGGTATAGCTTTTTTCAAAAACACGCGGCAGGTCTGCTTTTCCGATACCGACGCCCGTGTCGGAAACCGTCAGCGTATCACCGCATACCGTTACTGTTACGCTTCCTGCATTCGTATATTTTACAGCATTGGAAATATACTGTTCCAGAATGCAGCACAGCCATTTCTTATCGGTAACGACTTTTTTATCGGTCGGTGAATATTCCAGTCTGATCCTTTTGGCGATAAACTGCTCCGCATATTTCCGCAGGGTTTCCCGAATCAGTTCGTCAAGGGGATACTCTTCTATAACAAGATCGTTCTGCTCGCTTCCGAGACGGATATAGGACAGCGCCATATCCGTATATTCTTCGATACGGAAAAGCTCGTTCCGGATCTCTTTTTCGCTCTCCGGTATTTTCAGCTTCAGCACCGCGATCGGTGTCTTGATCTGATGCACCCATATCGTATACCAGTCGCTCATATCCTGCTTTTCTTCTGAAAAGGTGAGGTTCATTTCATTGATCTTCTTCGTCAGAAAACCGATCATTTCATGATATTTCATCTCATCAGAAGTCTCCGCAGGCAGCAGCTCGCAGTTTCCGTTTCTGATGGACCGTACTGCATTTTCAAGATCGTCTGCTCTTTTCAGATTTCGTGTATAATCAAGCAGTACGAGCAGAACAAGAAAAACAAGTATGACCGCTTCAGCGTAAAGGAATGCTTCTGTCATTATACGGTAAAGCAGGAATACGAAAAGATTTACCGACGTCATAACACCGAACATAAGAAACAGCTTTTTATCTTTTTTAAGCGTGTCCGCAAAAATCTCTCTTTTCATTTGATCAGATACCCGCATCCCGGTTTTGTCAGAATGATGTCCTCAAGCCCGCATTCTTCTAATTTCTTCCTGAGACGACCTACGTTGACAGTCAGCGTGTTTTCTTCCACATACAGATCGTTCTGCCAGAGGCGCAGCATCAGCTCATCGCGGGTGACGATCCTTCCCCGGTTTTCAAGCAGCGTTTCCAGAATACGAAACTCATTTTTTGTAAGCTCTGCCGACTTTTCTCCGTTTGTAAGTGTATAATCGGACAGATTCAGCGATGCACCGTAAAAAGACATCGTTTTTCCTGTACCATTCATTTCGTATGTGCGGCGTAAAACGGCGCCCACCTTCGCGGCCAGCACCATCGTATCGACCGGCTTGGCGATAAAATCGTCGCCGCCGCAGGCACACGCCATCACGATGTTCATATTTTCCGATGCGGAGGAAATGAAGATGATCGGCACGCTTGATGTTTTCCGGATCTCTGTACAGAAATAGTAGCCGTCATGCTTCGGCAGCATGATGTCGAGAAGAACAAGATCCGGCGATGCCGCCGCAAATTCCTCCGTCAATTTTTCAAAATCCGTCACGCATACGACGCTGTATCCGTAGGATTCGAGCTGATTTTTCATAGCATCCGCAAGCGGACGGTCATCCTCAGCAAGCAGTATCTTATACATATCCGTTTCCTCCGAAAAACCGCTTCAAGCCACCCGTTATTTCAGGGTGGCTTTCCGCTTTAATGAACGATTTTATAATAAGTCCTTGCCGTCATTGAATAAATGATCACGTATATCAGTGCAAATACCGCAAAGGTGATCAGTGTACAGACGATGAACAGTGTGGTGCTGGAAAGCAGGATCAGATGCAGCAGCTTATTCAGCATCGGGAATGCAAACACAGTGTGGATTCCTGCAAACACAAGCGGAAGAAAAAAGACAAGAAGCGTCTGGGAACGGATCGTCTTCCTGATCTCTCCGTCACTCATGCCGACCTTTTTCATGATCTGATAACGGTCTCTGTCCTCATAGCCCTCCGAGATCTGCTTGTAGTAGATGATCAGCACGGTGGCAAACAGACAGACAAGACCTAAGATGATACCGAGAAACAAAAGAGTTCCGTACATTCCGATAACGGCTTCTTTTGCATCCCAGTAGGACTGAAAAGATGCTCCTGTCTCATCGTACAGTTCCGTCCTTTCTTTCGCGTATTCATGAAGCTCCGAAAATATTTCATCTCCGATCTCCTTGCCGCGCGAAGCAGCTTTTTCCCTGTCCTTAAATATAACGGCAACTCTCTCTGTCATTTCCGAAGCATGCTCTTTGTAGGCTTCACGCTGTGCCAGACAGATCTCATTCATAACGCTTTCATCCGAAACCACCACGCCGTAGCACGACGGTGAGACCATTGCCATGGCGGACTCTATCGGAAAACCCGTAAGCTTCTCCTTTACCGTATATTCTTTTCCGTGAATCACTACCGTATCTTCGGGCTCATGAGTCGATCCGAAGGTTGTGGTTTCTATACCGATGGCTATCTCATCAGGCTTCAGACCGGACTTTTTACCGGTAAGTATGTGATAGGTTTCTTCTGTTATAAAGACCACATTGGAAAGATCATTAATGTCACTATC
>JAZUFC010000122.1:0-11770 GCA_045640465.1 Lachnospiraceae bacterium
GTGTCATGACCGTATACGGGTGTCTGATGCTGATAAATGCACCTGACGAAACAGCATTCAAGAAACCGCTGCGGGATCTGAGCGTTACCGTCTGTATGACTGTCTGGGCTGTTTTGGGCAATTATTCGTACAACGGCACGGCGGACGGGTACGAGCATTTCTTTAACTGGTTTTTCGTCGTTCGTGATCCGTTTAACGCTTTGCCGGAAAAGACTGCACCGTTCATAATGCCGTTTTTGAATATTGTTCTGTTTTTCACGGTCGAAATGCTTCTGAATGTGATATTCCGGATCGTGAAACACGGAAGGCACAATGCTACGGAGATTCAGGCGGATTCCTGAATATCAGGGCTCTGAAAATAACGGAAATCCTTGATTTCTGCGGTTTTTTCGACTACAATGAGATTGAAAGCATTCAATGGTTTGCTTTTTTCAGCGCCTGTCAACAGGGGAGAGATCGGCAGCGCTCTTTTAACTGTCACAGAAAAGGGTGACAGAGTTCATAGCAGTAGGTTGTATTGTTAAGAATGCAGATTGTTTTAATCTTGCGCCCCAATCGTTCATGCAGTCAGGCTGTATGAGAAAGGAAAATGACCATGAAACAGAAAGTAAAGAAAGCCCTGGCGGCGTTCCTTGCTGTTGTGATGCTGTTCAGCAGTATTTCCTGCTCGGTATTGGATGCAGGCGGTACGGAAAACCGGCCGGAAAGCAGTCAGAACATGTATAAGGTGGAATATGCACTGCCGGACGGAACGACTGCGGAAGAAGCGTCGAAGATCCATCTTCCGGAGACAGAGATGGTGGAAAAAGGGACTGCTGTCAATACCCTTTCCACCCCCGCAAAAGATCATGCGCTTTTTTTAGGGTGGTATCGTGACCCTGCGCTTACAGAAAAGGTTGACGGATCTTCGGTAATAGATCAGAATCTTGTTTTATATCCTAAATTCGCAAACGAGGATGGCTTCGAAATGGAGATGGAGAATAATTACGTCGCCATGAGAAATGTGGAGCCTTCGTTTGTCATTGAACTGATTACGGATGCTCTGTCCGAAAAAGAGCTTGAAGAATACATAAAGATCACAAATCTCTCTAAAAATGAACCGGCTGTTTTTTCCGTGTCTGATGATCCGGAAATACTGCCGGTTGTTTTATATCCGGAAGACGGTGAAGAAAATGAGGAAACCGAAGCGGATGTTGCTGACAGAGAGAATGCGCTTTGGGATTTCCTGGAAAGATATATCGGAGAGGAAGAACTTGAAGATGCCGGCATTCTCCGGGAGGATATGCCTTCTGCGACCGTTTCGGGCTTTAAAAAGGCTCTCGGTCTTCAGGAGGGAGATAATCTCGAGGAGTATCTTCTGAATGAGCTTCAGATGGATATTACTTCCGCACTCGAGCTGGAAGAGCTCCTCGGAATGTATGAGGATGCGAAGGCCGTTTCGGAGGTGCTGACCTGTCATTACTATATTTCGGCTCCTTTAGGCTGGGATGCGCCGGACCTTTATCAGGCGGAGATCCTCGATACGGCACATGTCCGTTTCATTTACGACGGTCAGCCGACGACGGAATATGTGACCCTCTTTAATTTCACCGTGAAAAAGGCTGAGATCGAGAACATGAGACTGGATTCCGGCGTCCGGTTTATCAGCGTCTCGGAGGTGCAGGGTGTCGATATGGATACGACCATGTACAAGCTGATCGGCGATGATGACGGGAATGTGACTCAGGTCGATTCCGATGCGCAGGGGACTCTTACATACAGCGGAAGCGAAAGCTTTCAGACCGGTGATGTTTTAGCCGTTTATGACGGAGCTTTCGATGAAGAAACGAAGAAAGTGGACGGAAGAGTCACTTATGTGAAGATCACCGGAGTCTCCGGAGACGGACAGTATGAATATGTCACTGCCGAGGTCCCGGATGTTGTCTTTATGCCGGATATCATTCCCGTACTTGATCAGGGAAGCTACGGAACCGGAAGTGTTGTTCTGACAAAAGAAGATACGGACTTTTCGGATCCTTACTTTGAGGAGATGGGACTTGACGAGGATACCGTCATTGAACCCGGCGATTATCTTGCATTCTACAGAGGTGATCTGAAGGATGAGGAAAACGTAATGCTTGTCGGATATGCAGTGATCACAGGCGTTTCGGAACATGACGGAAGTTATGATGTCGGGTATAAAGAAGTGACCGTTCAGCAGATGCTTACGTCGGCCGATCTTTATATGGTTCAGGATAATATAGAGATCCCGATGACACAGGAGGAGATAGACGCCCTCGAAAAAGACATGCGGGAGGACGCCGAAAGAAACGGTTTCTTTACGGAAAGCGCCGGTTATCTTGCCAGTGTGATCGCCGGAGAGGAATACGCTTTTGAAAACTCCGAAAACGCGGATGTCCTCAAACAGATGGAATTTCTGACGGATACCGGAGAAAAACTCACTCTGGAAGAGGTGCAGCTTTTAGCAGGCGGAGGCAGGGTAGAGGTCTCAAAACCGAAGGTTCAGTTTACTGTCGGCGGAAAACTGGAATATCTTGCGGCGGATTCCGGTGTCACGACCGGTCTTCGCGGAGAACTTTCCGCAACGTTTGAGATCACGGTCAATATGAACAAGAACAGTGCGGGTGTTCAGAATCAGCTCAAGATCAACTGCACAGCCGTGCTGGAACAGGAGATCGCACTCGGTGTGACCATCAGCTGCGAAGTCAAGTGGGGCTGGAAGAGCATCTTCTATGTGATCAAAGACTTCGAGATCCAGCTCGCACTTGTTGCGGGCACCTATTCCGGTCTCGGTGTGACCGTGACGATCCAGACTGCGGTTGCCGAGAACGAAAAAGAATGGGGAGATCTCATTAATACGAGCAATCAGTCCTTTACGAAAGCGGGAGAGGAGACCGGGAAAAAAGCAACGCAGAACCTGAAAGAGATCGGCGAAAAATGCTCGGCCATCAAGGATAAGCTGGATAAATTCGGCGGTTCCGGAAAGTCCGTCGACAAGGACAAAAAGAAGGAGAGCGGCGCCCATGAAGCCAGCCAGAGCGTCGGCGGTTCTTTCCAGGAAAAGTATTCCGGAATGCTCGATAATGACTGCGACTGGTGCTACCTTGTGGACAAGGAGATCACGAAGCTCTCATTCCGGCCGGATCCGTTCCAGCTTGTGGAGGTATCACTCGGTATCAGCTTCATTGTGAAGTTTAAGCTGAACTGTATGATCGGTTTCGGTGTCTCCTATGAGAATGTGAAGCAGCTTTCTTATACGATTTATGTCAATAAGGGTAAAACCGAATCCTCAAATGCAGATCTGAAGACGCCTGCCTTCCGGGCGGACTTCTATGTATTCGGAATGGCAGGTCTCCGGATCGGCTTTAAGCTTGATGCACGGGTAGGTCTCCTTTCGACAAAAATAGATTCGATAGGCGTTGTAGCCGAACTCGGTATCTTTTTCGAGGTTTACGGATTCCTGTACATTCATTACAGCTGGGTATCCGGCGAAGGGGAATCCAAGGGAATCATGGGCTCTCTGTATTTCAGGATCGGTCTGTTCCTGGATATCAGTTTCCTTGCACAGCTCGGCGATGGAAAACTGGGTTACTCAAAGGATCTGTTCAAGATCGAATGGCCGTTCTTTGAAGCAGGCGCAAAGGCCTTTCCGTTAGGGTTTGCGGAAGATGATACGCTGGAACTGAAGATCCCGAAAGGCGAGAATAAGATCACGGTTCCGAAAGAGTTCTTCGATATCGAAATGATGACGCTGACGGACGGCGAAACGGACAATGTAAACTGTGACTCGGATGAGATCGGCAGCAAAGGTGATTCCTGGACGGTCGACGGAATTCCTTTTACGCAGTACAACGAAAAGAACTTCATTGTCAACGTATCTAACCGTGCGTTCACTTATCTGCCTGCAAGCAATACCGTTTATGTAAAGAACCCCGGTGATGCGCTTTCACTTGAAACGGACATTACCTTTACGTATGTGCTGAAGACCTTCGGCTTTAATACAGAGGCAATTGAGCGCACGGTGCATGTAACATGGGAAACCGATCCTTCTGTCGTCAATATCGAGTACTATACCATAGAGAAGGACGGGACAGAAAATCTGCGTGATACGAGAGAATTAGCGGGTTATGACGGCCTTTACTATGTTTATACCATGACGAAGGCGGAATTTTATAAGTATTCCGGTTACCGGCTCTTTCAGGTGGAGTTTCCGGATCTTCCGGAAAAGCTTGACAGCATGGAAAAGATCAAGGCGCAGCTGAAGGAGATCGAGGACAGTCTTTCAAAAGAAGGCGTTCCTGAAGAGGAGAAAGCGTCACTTGAAGCACAGAAATGCAGGCTTGCCGCAGAATATGCCGCGGCACAGGTGGTGATCAATGAGTATCAGTCCAATATTGACCGGGTTGCGAAAGGTGAAAACGGCAGTTTTACTTTCCTGTTAACAGGCAAGAATACAAAGCTCAGATTCTATTATTATCAGCCTGATCACACTGTGAACTGGTATATTCCGACGGAATTCAGGATCAGCAACAGCTATTGTTCGGTGAAGACGCTCGGAACGAATCGTGGCAGTTCGATACTGACCTATAAGGATCCGTTAAGAGACTTTATTGAAAGTATTCCCTATGAAAAACGGGACGGTTACGAGCTGACATGGAAACTGGTGAATGAAGAAGTCAAGCTCAATCTCGGGGATTCATTCCGTGATACAAAGCTTAGAACTGTTCCGGTTTCCATGCCGGATGAGGACATCGCTGTCATCGGTTATTATGAACCGATCGATTATCTGGTTACATTTGAGGATGAAGGAGAGATCCTTTCCTCCTTCCGTGTGGGATTCGGGGAACAGATCGCATACACACCTTCGATGAGACCGGCTCTTTCCGCTGTTTCGAGAGAGTATCCGGACGGTACGGTCAATGTGACATTCGGTGCGGTTCCGGCGTCATTAGGCTCAGGCATGTTCGGCGTGGTGATGTCTTCCGAAACCGCGGCAAAAATGCTGACAGCCGTTCTAAACGGTGATGCGGCGAGCCATATTATGGGTGCCGTGCTTACAGGTTCCCGGACTGTACAGACTGATGATACAACGCAGACATCCGCAGCCGCTGCCGTAAAAGCTGCGAAATATCCGGTCCCGATGGCACCTGAAAAAGAAGGACTGGAACTGGATTACTGGGTCATTGACGGAACGGAAAGGCTGAAAGACGATTCAACGATGCCCGGACGGGATATCGTCATCACTCCGGTCTATAAGGGAAAGCTTTATACGATCAGCTGGGTTTCGGAAGGTGTGACTGTGAAAACAGAACAGATTCCTTTCGGAACCGTGATCAAGGCACCGGAGCTTAAAAACGCTGAGGGGACCGATGCGGTCTGGTCTGTCAACGGTCAGGAAATGATCGCCGGAATGACGATGCCGGCAGCGGATATTACCATGATTGCATCTTACGCAGACCATGAGCATCATTGGATTCAGCAGGAGGACGCAAAAGCCGCAAGCTGTACGGAGGAGGGAGAGATCCGGTTTATCTGTGATATCTGCAATGAGACAAAAATTACCACAGTAGAAAAAGATCCTTCGAATCATCTCCATACGAAGCTTCAGAACCAGAAGGCGGCTTCGGCTTCGGAAGACGGCTATACCGGTGATCTGTACTGTGAAGACTGCGGAGCGCTTCTGGAAAAGGGAAGCGTGATCGAGAAAGCTCATGAACACAGTTATGGTACCGGAGTCGTTACGAAGGAGGCAAACTGCAGCGAAACCGGCATGAAGCTCTATACCTGCAGCTGCGGCGAGACCAGAAGCGAAGAGATCCCTGCAGATCCTTCCATCCATCTCCATACAAAGCTTATGAATCAGAAGGCTGCAACGGCTTCGGAAGACGGTTATACCGGTGATCTGTACTGTGAAGACTGCGGAAAAATTCTTGAAGAGGGCACGGTGATCCCGCATGAACACAATTATGATGCAGGCGTCGTTGCAAAAGATGCCACCTGCAAGGAAACAGGTACGAAGGTCTATACCTGCGGCTGCGGAGCGACAAAGAGCGAGGAATTGCCTGTTGATCCTTTGAATCACGTCCATACGAAGCTTCTGGATCAGAAGACGGATACATCGTCCGGCGACGGCTATACCGGCGATCTTATCTGTGAAGACTGCGGTACGCTTCTTGAAGAGGGCACAGTGATCCCGCATGAACACAATTATGATGCAGGAGTCGTTGCAAAAGAACCCACCTGCTCAGAAACGGGTACGAAGGTCTATACCTGCGGCTGCGGAGCGACAAAGAGCGAGGAGTTGCCTGTTGATCCTTTGAATCACGTCCATACGGAAACGCGCGGCGCAATTGCAGCGACGCTTTCCGCGCCCGGTTTCAGCGGCGACATTTACTGCACGGATTGTGATACAAAGCTTCATGACGGAGAGGTGACCTATGCGCCGCATACGGTCAGGGTGGGAGTATTCTCACTGTCGTTTTTGAATGATCATGATTATGATTATTATGATAATACGCTCGGCTATTTCAATTCACAGGCGTGCTATACAAGCGGCTTTAATTACTTCGACAATCCTTCTCCGGATTTCCCGGAAGGAGTCGTTACCAATGAGATCCTGGTTATGAGCGGAGACACCATTGTTCGCGGAACCTATTATTTCGATGAACAGGATCTCCCGGTCAGTGCTATGACGGCACGCAGTTACTGGGCGACATTCACACCGGAGGAAGGGTTCGAAGGCGTCGGAAGCTTCAGATTTGAAGTTCCGTTTACAGAGTAAAAAAAACAGACCGGCGGCATGTGATCATGCCGCCGGTCTTCGTCAGGTGCTGTTTTAATATCAGATCCCCTTGAAGATGACCTTCAGAGAGTTCCAGTAATAGTAGGGAACAAGATAATCCGTATGATAGTAATCCGAAAGACTGAAATACAGATTGTTCTTTGCGGGATCGCTTCCGTAGCTGAAGCAGGGATCATGCGGAATATATTTCATCTGTTCGGTCAGTTCGACAAGATCCTTTTTGCCGCCGTTTGATGCGTAAATAAAGAAAGGAAGTTCAGGATGCGCCTTGACGGGCTCTGTAAGGTAATCAAGGACCTCTTCTTTCGTGATCACTTCACCGAACTGTTTGCTGCCGCGCACGCTGCAGCTCATGGGAGCAAACCATCTGAAATATTCCAGATCATAGTGGAAGATACGCCAGGTATTCATGGCGCCTCTTGAATAACCGGAAAAGGCACGATGGTCTCTGGTGACTTTCACGCCTTCTTTAGACGGATCCGTCAGATAAGTGTTGTATCTGGTCTCTACAGTGGGGATGATATCCTCTACGAGTTCTTTATAATAGTTTCCCTTGATCTCGGGAGAACTTCCGTCAAATGAGGCGACCCAGCCGTAGGTTGAACGTCTTTCGGCATCTTTGCCCCAGGGATCCACATAGTAGGTGATGGAGACCATGATGCAGGGCTCGATCTCGCCGGATTCGAAAAGCAGGTCGATCATCGGCTTGTTTCCGCCGATCGCAAAAATGGCAGGATCGCAGGAATTTCCGTGCTGGTAATACAGAACATTATACTTTTTGGACTTGTCTTCCGGATCGTAGCCGTAGGGAAGATAGACATAACAGTATCTGGGATAGGTGATGCCGTCCTCATAAACGGATGTCGTGTATTCTACGCGCTCGATCCTTCCTTCTTTTTCGGGAACAGCCGTGCGAAGGTACAGATTTTCTTCAAAAACGGTTTCAAAATCGATCACTTCACCGGGTTTTGTGATGATCTTTCTGAATTCACTCATGGACTTAAACCTCCTGTCGATGTCCGTCAGCAGCATGAACGGCCGGAATCGTCGGGCCGTCAGGCGTATGGACCTGATATATGTGCATTATCACATCGGCGGTTTTCTTCGTCAATCCGTTCGTTCGGGCTTCGCCGCTTTTCATCTGTAATCACAGAAGATTGAAGAGCGGCAGAGAGGTCAGGAACTTTTCACTGCAGGACATACCGGAGCAGACCCTCAGAAATTTCAGTCTGTCCTATTGACAGAATTCAAATTAAGGTTATACTATCAGTAACATGTATTAATAAGGAATTATTATGAACAGGAGAGATACAATTCAGAAAAGGCTGGTTACAGATGCTGTCCGGGAACTGGGCTGTCACGCAACCGCAGAAGAGGTCTACGCACATATTACGGAGGTTTATCCTTCTATCAGTAAAGGAACGGTCTACCGTAATCTGAACACCTTATCCGAAGACGGAGAGATCCGCAGAATTGAGGTTCCGGGAGCGGCAGATCATTTTGACCATAACTGTGAGGATCATTATCATGTCATCTGTGTCAGATGCGGCAAGGTGTTTGATGTGGATATGGAGCCGCTGCCTTCCCTGACAGAACGAATCAATGATACTCACGGCTTTGATTTTCTGGATTTTGATATCATATTCAAAGGAATCTGTCCGGAATGCCAGGAACGGTCAGCGGGTATTCCTTCAAAAGAATAACCGGATGGCAGAGATACATGTATCCGCTCAAAGCAGAGAGATAATAATTCAAAAATCATTCAAAAAAAAAGAAAGAGGAGAAGAACATGAAAACTTACAAATGTCTTTTATGCGGTGAAGTATTTACGGTTGAAGACGGTGTTGAACCGGAATGCCCCCTTTGCGGCGCCACGGGAGATGATCTCGAACTCGTAGAAGAAAAGAAAGCCAATCCCTATGCCGGAACCCAGACCGAAAAGAATCTGGAAGCTGCTTTCGCAGGTGAATCTCAGGCAAGAAACAAGTATACCTATTTCGCATCCAAGGCAAAGAAGGAAGGCTTTGAGCAGATCTCTGCCCTTTTCCAGAAGACTGCCGATAACGAGAAAGAACACGCCAAGATGTGGTTCAAAGAACTGAACGGAATCGGAACGACCGCTGAGAATCTTGCTGCTGCCGCTGACGGAGAAAACTACGAGTGGACCGACATGTATGCCGGCTTTGCCGATACCGCTGAAAAGGAAGGCTTCCCCGAGCTTGCTGCCAAGTTCCGCGCTGTCGCAGCGATTGAGAAGCATCATGAAGAACGCTATCGTGCGCTTCTTCATAATGTGGAAGCACAGGAAGTCTTTAAAAAGAGCGAGGTCAAGGTATGGGAGTGCCGTAACTGCGGACATATCGTCGTCGGCACCAGTGCTCCCGAGATCTGTCCTGTCTGTGCACATCCGCAGGCATATTTTGAGATCAACTGCGAAAACTACTGATTTCTATACTGATGTCAGGCCCGCCGCATAACAGGTGGGCCTGATTGTTATTATCATATATTATGTCATTATACGAAAGAATACTTGAACTTCAAATCGATCTTTCCCCGGCGGGACTCATCTTTCGGGAGAATAACGGGCTGTATTACTGCACACCCGAAAACGCAGCGATCATCGGCTGGGCCGGTACGGACGGCATTCATTACTGCACAATTCCGCAGTTCGGAGAAATGATCTTTGCCGTCAGTCCCATGAATATCGGCGACTGCGTGCATCCGATCGCAGCCTGCTTTGAAGATCTGATCGCGCTGCTTCTTTCCTGCGGCAGCATGGACGCGCTCGAACAGTGCTATGCCTGGGACAGGCCGCAGTTTGATGCTTACATTCAGGATCAGGAACTGACTTCCGAACAGAAAGACCTTCTGGAAAGACTAAAAAAGGAATTTCATATAGAGCCCGTCAAAGATGTTTTCGGTTATCTGAAAAGCCTTCAGAAAGACTTTGATTATGGTCGGATTCCCTACACGGACGATTACTATGATCCGGACATGAATCCTGATCGTCCTCTTCCCGCAAGAGAATGGATGGTTACTTTTGAAGGCGGTTTCTGGGGAGATCAGGGTTCGGCAGGAAATGAAGTGATCATCAATAAGTCTTTCAGATGGGGAGATGAAAGCTGGACGATCTTATCCGCTTACATCTGTGATGAAGGTCTCGTGATAGACTACAGTGCAGAGATCCTCCCGGAAAAGTACAAGGCTTTTCTGGACAGATGGGATATGCAAAGTCCGGGCTTTGAAAACTTTTCGAAGATCGATCAGGAAAGAATCGCAGACGAACATCCTCTGCATATAGGCTTTCGAAGTGAAGTAATCCGCAGCGGAAAAAAGCTTGCAAGTGATTCCGGCAGCAGTATCGTTTGGATCCCTTCTTCTTTTCTGTCGGAGGAATATGCACAGGATCCCGAATCAAGGCAGATCATAGATCATTATGATCTGGATCCGGAAAAGATCCGGGTGTTCTGGCGCTGTTCATACCGCTGGGAGAAAAAGGAAGAACAGCTCGGATCATTAAAGATTCTTTTTACAAGAGAGAAGAAGCAGTATATCGGTACACCGCTCGGCCGGTTGGAACCGGGCGAATCAGTTATCATAGAACACCCGAAGACAAAAGAGCACTATATGCTCACTGTTCACGAACTTACTGATGAAGAACACGATGCTTCTGTTTTCAGGAATCCCGAAATGGAGTATCCGATGCATTTCAAGGCATTGACTTATTCTCTGGAACCGGCAGTTGATAATCATTCCTTTATTCTTCGTGATTTTTGTGACGGTGATCAGCCGCGCATGAAGGAACAGAATGAAAACGGTCCGGTGTCCGTCGGCACATTTATCATCGGAGGAGCTCACGGGATCACCGGAATTACTGCGGCGCCCTTGAAAATTGCCTGCTCTGCGGTTCATTTTGAAAAAGATTTCGAAACAAACTGGGTCCCGGTTTTCAGCCTGAAAGAACTGGAGGATATCGCTGCAGAGATCTGATCGATCAGGAAAGACCGACAAGCCGGAAAGCGAAAAGACTATGGAATTAAGAAAACTCAATTTACAGGATGCCTATGAAGAATGGGAATATACAACAGCCCTTCCGGAAAATGAAAACGGTCTTACAAATCCGTACCATGGGGTAGACTGGCCGACATACAGAGACGAAGTACTGCCAAAGCTTATGTCGTTTGAACATCCTTCAGATATGCCCGACTGGTTCGTTCCCGAGACATATTATTATCTTTGGGATGAAGGCCGTATCATCGGGGAATTCAGAATAAGGCATTATCTGACAGATGCTTTGAAAAACGGCGCCGGGCACATCGGTTACAGCATTCGTAAAGAGTATAGAAATTTAGGGTATGCGACAAAGGGACTTGCGCTTACACTTTCTGCTGCAAGACAGATCGTTCCGGAAGATGAAATATATTTACGTTTGCTGAAAAGTAATGCTGCATCACGCCGTGTAATGGAAAAAAACGGTGCCCGATGCGCAGGTGAAGATGATGAGCACTATTTTATGAGAATTAAAAAATAACCGGAGCTTCACTGCTGAGAGAGTGACAGCTCCGGTTTTCTATGCCTGGAAGAAACGATTATTCAATTACTTCTCCGTGAATATGCACTCTGCATTCATCCGGGCACATTGCGTCAAAACATTTTGCACGCGCAGTCCCGTAATCGAGGATCGCTCCGTTCTTTAATGCATATACCGATGGATATATGGAATTCCATAATTCATGGCACAAGGGCGGGCATAAATCGTCAACAATAAATATGTCTCCGGCTTTAACGTATCCGCATCGGCATCGGCTTTCCAATATAGTAAGTTTTACTCTGCTCATAGTGTTTATCCTATCAAATTATACCCTGTCGTCACAAAATCGGGCCTACATCGTACTCATCGTTAATCAGCAAGTAATCGACTCCGTAATTCTGAAGTCGGAGGCCAAGAGGTCTTAGGTAGACAATTAG
>JAZUFC010000123.1:0-2338 GCA_045640465.1 Lachnospiraceae bacterium
GCTGCGATGCGCTCCTCTATTGTTTTGCCATGAAGAATAATCTCCGGCAGATCCTGTTGTTCAGCGTGGCACGTTCCGTTATTTTTTTTCCACTTACGATGCGTATAGAATTCCGGATCCTTCGGTATCTTTCTGGGCCACATCGTGAAATCACCTCAGTTCTTTATCATTGCGACGATGAATGCAGTGGCTGCGTTTCGGTTTCTTTTCCACAAATTTTACAGCGGAAATGGGCACACCCGTCCGCTTCATAGCATGAACTGCCATTCAAGTCTTCGACACTTATCGGCTGGTACGGACAATCATTACAGGATTTGTCATATACAATTTCCCATTCATGGTCTTCATCTTGTACTTGTCCGCAAACAGTACACTTACAGCCATTCCATAAATGGACATCCGACATCCAAACAGGCATGGCAGTGTGACATACAGTACACATACATTTATTTAAGTTGTGTCCTTGATTGCGCGTCTTACCACAGGTCAAGCAACGGCAGCCCTTCCATTGATGCTCTGTATCGCGTACTTTTCCGCAGATAGTACACTTGCAGCCGTTCCATTGATGCTCTGTATCGCGCTTCTTTCCGCACATGGTACATTTGCATCCACTCCACTGATGCAAGCCCAGCTTACAATATATGTTCACAGTCAAGCCTCCTTTTCGTCTTTGCCCGAATAATTAGGCAAAGGTTAGTTTGTAAGAATAAGCCGTTACTTCGAGCATTATTAATCGACCCAGGGATTTTGGATATCGAACCACCCCAGCACCGATAAGCCATAGCTTTCCAGCATCAGCGTGATCGGGTCCCGATCACGGCGTGTATCGTGGACTTCAAACGTTCCGAGGCACATGACGTCCACACCATGCATGAGCTTTGACGCATCTGATCGCAGGATCTGATTGTCAGGGTAACTTTCGTTCCAGGACTTGAAGAATTCGACTGTCCGGGAAGCCCCCGGAATGCGTCCGCTCACGAATACCGCCTCCAGCGGCCTGTCTGTGGGAGCAAAGCTCTGCCTATAGACCGGAACATCCATCGCCTCCAGCTGATCAGCCCATTCAGCGGTCTGACCGGATGTTTTTGCAACAGACAGCAGAACGGGGGTGAGCTCACCCGTAATGGCAATCTGCCGGCATTCTTCCTTTTCCATGGAAGTATGCTCACATAACCAGGTATAAAACTGCTCTCGCCCTTCTTCCGTATAGGGCGGTTTGAGAACAAATAGGACCTGCGTTCCGTAATAACTCATTGTCTTCCTTTCCATCAGTCATCGTAATGGCTGTCGATATATTCAAATTCATCCATACTCGGATATCCCGCGGGAAAACCGTTTGTATGATCATGCCATGTGTTGGACGGCTTGATCGTATAGAAATCCCGGATTTCCCACAACCGATCTTTCAGAATCCGGAGAGCTGCCGGAGCATTATCTCCGATCTCCTTGATAAGCCTCTCAATGAAAAAATCGTGACCTAAGTGGGGGATCATGTCAGCCACTTCCTCGCCATCTTCTCTGGCAAGGATGATCTCGGCGAGCTTCTTCGATATGACATCTGGGTTGGTGTCGGACCAGGTACACATGCTGCTGACGATGCTTGACACGACTTCCGGATCCGGTTCGATCTTCATACGCTGTATGACCCAGTCGTCCAAATAACCCAGGCGATGAACACATGTCCTGCGGATCCTGGCGCAAGGATCATGTTGGGCTGCTGTGCGGAACAACTGATGAAAACTATCCCGGCATTCGTTGACCAGAAGACTTCTGAACGCGTCGTCATCCTGTTTCTCCTCATAAAGCCGAAGCAGGACATGCTCGTCTTTTATTGCGGAGACAGCGTTCTTTCTGGTTGATGGATCGTCATCCTTGTTGGCCAGGAGTATTTCAGCAAGCTTCTCATCCGACAAAGAAGCGTAGCAGACAGCGAGAAACAACGATCTACGATTCTTTGTGTTCGCGAGCTGCTCGATCATCGTGGGATCGGTGATCCTACGCATTGCACTGCCCCGGAGCCCGCTGTCCATTGACAGATCCGACGCGACGCTGAATAGAAAGTCCTGATCATCAATATGACAAAGTGCGGCAGACCGAAGCAGGTATTCTTCGTCTTTGTCCAGTACGATCTGCTTCAGAATCCGGCGGTCATTGAAAAGTCCATTCTCGATCTCTTCTGCCAGCTGTTCCTTTTCGGCCCATTCCATATCACGGCGATAATCCATATCTGACCTCCTGATCAATGATTTTTCAGGCATGACCACACGATTCTGACCGATCCTGCAGGATCCATCCTGCCACGATCTCCTCCACAGGCAATCTTATCGCCGGTCCCGCA
>JAZUFC010000124.1:0-4306 GCA_045640465.1 Lachnospiraceae bacterium
ATTCATAGCTGCAATCTGCATTGCAATATTCTGAAGAGCTTCCTTAGCTGCATCATCACAAGCACCATTACCAGCTACGAGAACACCAATCTTACCACCATTGTGAAGGTATGATACAACTGCATCAGCAGCAACCTTCTCAAATCTTCTGAAAGAAAGTTTTTCACCAATCTTAAGTGTTTTTTCTGCGATAACATCAGTAAGACCTGCATTAAGCAATGCTTCTACATCCTCACCATTCTTACCACCATTATATTCTGATGCAAGTGCTGTATCAGCAACGTTCTGTACGAACTCCTGGAATACTTCATTCTTTGCAACGAAGTCTGTCTCTGAGTTAACTTCAGCAACAACACCCTTGCCACCTTCAACAGCTACACGGCAGATACCTTCAGCTGCAATTCTGCTAGCCTTCTTCTCCATCTTAGCAGCTCCTGACTTTCTTAATACGTCAACAGCAGCATCCATATCGCCGTCAGTTTCTGTCAGAGCCTTTTTGCAATCCATCATACCTGCGCCGGTGATCTCACGCAGTTCCTTTACCATAGCAGCGGTAATATTCATAATAATAAACCTCCGTCAGTTTGATCTCCGGTCATACCGGATTCGAAAAATTATTCTGCGTCCTCAGCGGTCTCTTCAGCGGGAACTTCTTCTGCTGCGGGAGCTTCCTCAGCGGGAGCGGTCTCGTTTGCAGCGCCCTGATGTGCTTCGACAACAGCGTCAGCCATGGTCTCAACGATCAGCTTGACGGCACGGATAGCATCATCATTGCCGGGGATCACATAGTCAAGATCTTCCGGATCACAGTTGGTATCGCACATACCGATCAGGGTGATGCCCAGATTGTGTGCTTCACGGATACAGATCTTCTCCTGCTTCGGATCTACTACGGAAATAGCATCCGGGATCTTTCTCATATCTTTGATACCGCCGATGTTCTTTTCAAGCTTTTCCCATTCTTTCTGGATCTGAGCGACTTCCTTCTTGGGAAGGACATCAAATGTGCCGTCTTCAGCCATCTTTTCGATTGCATGAAGTCTCTGGATACGGGACTGGATGGTTCTGAAGTTTGTCAGCATACCGCCGAGCCATCTCTGGTTGACATAGTACATGCCGCACTTTTCAGCTGCTTCACGGATCGCGTCCTGAGCCTGCTTCTTTGTGCCGACGAAAAGAATGGTACCGCCCTGAGAAGCGATATCAGCAACAGCCTTGTAAGCGGTGTCTACCATACCGACGGTCTTCTGCAGGTCGATGATATGGATGTTGTTGCGCTCTGTGTAGATGTACGGAGCCATCTTGGGGTTCCAGCGTCTGGTCTGATGTCCGAAATGAACACCTGCTTCTAAAAGCTGCTTCATGGAAATAACACTCATTGTTTTCTTTCTCCTTTTCTTTGAGTTTTTCTTCCGTGCCCGTTTGAAAGACTTCCTCACCTGACAGGCAGGCACCGGGGATGAAACGGTACACGTGTTTTTTCAACCGATGCATTATAACATAAAACATCGTGTTTGACAAGCATTAAATATACTTTTCCATAAACGATGCAAGATGCGAAGAATAAGTCTCCGGATCATGATCGAAGGAAAGCGCATGAGCGGCATCCGGGCAGATGTAAAGCTCTTTTTCTCCCCTTGCCGCATTATACACGTCATAGACCATATTCGTCGGTACAAAATCATCGTTCGATCCGTGAATGAATAAAACAGGTCTCGTGTTCTTTTCAAGCTGCTTTTCGGCGGAAGCCTCACTGAAGAAAAAGCCGTTCAGGATCTTCGAATACAGGGATGCGGCGGCAATAACAGGCTTTTTCAGAAATGCAAAAGTCTTGGGGAAGACATGCATGAATTCCTCCTGTACGGATGTGAAGCCGCAGTCTTCCACGATTCCCTTCACCTGCTCCGGAAGATCCTCTTCACCGGATGCCATCATCACGGCAGCGGCTCCCATCGAAACACCGTGGAGCAGGATCTTCGAATCCGCACCGACAAGCTTTACGATCTGCTTTGTCCAGAGGACGATATCTCTTCTGTCTCTCCATCCGAAGCCAAGGAATCTTCCGCCCGAAGGCTCATGACCGCGGTCGTTTACAAGAAGAATATTCACGCCGGTCTCATGATAGAAAGGCGCAATGCCGCCGAAATCGATTGCCGGACTTCCGTGGAAGCCGTGTACCAGCACGACTGTCTTTTCGGAGATCCCGTTTCTGCTCCATACCATCGTACCGTACAGCTTTTCACCGTCTTCCGCAGTGATCCGCCAGTCGGAGGTATCCCATCCCGAAAGACGTGCGGGAAATGCTTCCGTATTCCGGTCATGCCGTCTCTGATCCTCTGATCTTTCTTCTTCCGGGACCGGTCCTTCAGGCATTCCGAGGACCTTTTCCGATCCTTTCGGAAGCTTTCTGGAAAATGCGACCGCATATAAAAATGCTGCGGCACCGCCTACGACCGCACCTGCCGCGCCGAGCACGGCTGCAGATCCCATAAGAAGTCCTTTCACCAGTTTTCTGTTCATAAGATCTCTCCTTTTCCGACGATATCCAGCGTGTGATTTCCGGCACCTACAAGGTCCGGTCTTTCACAGGTGGAAAGATGATAGGAAAGAAACGTCTGAAACATTTCTTCCGACATGTCCGTTATCAGTTCACGCATATAGTTTGCAGGCCCGTCCGCTGAGATCAGCTTTTTCCGTTTCAGTCCTGCGGCCTTGTTATACGCGTCTATATCCTCCGTCCGGTCGAAGGAAAACAGATCCTCGATCGAATTGTTGATATGAAAATCAGATGTAAGCTTGCCCATCTGAATGGACTCCATCGCATGTCCTTCACGGAAACCGTAAAGGATCACACCGAATTCGTTCATGCAGTAGGCAACGAACATCGTTCCGTCCGGTTTCAGAATGCGCCGTGCTTCCGTAAGCGCTTTCACCTTTTCTTCAAAAGTGAACAGATGATACATCGGTCCCATAAAAAGCACGATGTCGTATGCATTTTCAGGGTATTTGCCGAGGTCCAGCGCATTTCCCTGACGCGCGGTGATATTGAAAAGTCCGGCCCGCTGTGCCTTCTGCTTCAGAATACCGAGATTGTAGTTGACAAGCTCAACAGCAGTGACGTCATGTCCTTTTTCGGCAAGCGGGATCGTATACCTGCCCGTTGCCGCACCGACATCCATGATTTTCAGATGCTCTCTGCCGCCTATCGCTTCTTCGATATATTTCATGGAAGTCAGATATTCGACCCTTCCGTAAGGCCTCAGAAGCCTTTTTTCCTCATTATATTTTCCGTAATAATCGATCAGTTCGTTCATACGTGTTCTTCGCAGACATTCTGTCTTCATATCCGCCGCCGGCGGACTTATTTGTGATAGGGTTCCCCGTTCATGATCCGGTATGCACGGTAGATCTGTTCCAGAAGGATCATGCGCATCATCTGATGCGGAAAGGTGAGTTTTCCGAAAGACCATTTTTCCTGACAGGCATCCAGCACCTCCTGAGAAAGCCCCAGGGATCCGCCGATGATAAGCGTAAGATCCGAAATGCCCTTGACCTGATACCTTCCGATCTTTCGTGAAAGCTCTATTGAATCGAAGCTTTCTCCCTCTATTGCAAGTGCAATGACCCTCGATCTTTCGGGTATCTTTGAAAGGAGCTTCTTTCCTTCCTTTATTTTGACCAGTTCGTTTTCATGCTCCGATGCGTTTTCTTTTGTCTTTTCATCTTCGACCTCGACGATGCGCACCTTTGCGTATGCCGAAAGACGCTTCAGGTATTCACTGATACCGTCACGAAAATAGGCTTCCTTGATCTTTCCGACGCAGAGAATGGTGATATTCATGCTTCACCGTTCCCATTTCCGGATCTTTTTTTCCGTGATCAGCATGTCCATCGGAATGTCATGATCGGTAAGCGTCAGCTTCTCATCGACCTGTGATTCAAATGCAAGAGCGATCTTTCTGCAGGGATATTTTGAGAGAAAACGGTCATACATGCCTGCACCGTATCCCATTCTTCCGCCCTGTTCGTCAAATACCACTCCCGGGATCACAGCAATATCGTCTGAAGAAGGAACCGATGCCATTGTACGGATGATCTCCTCTTCCGTTTTGCCGTCCCGCATGACATCAGGCTCGGGAATCTGATAATATCCCGGGATCAGATCATCAAAAGAAGAGACCGGAAAAAAGACGATATCTCTTTCGAAGACTTTCGGACAGTATACCTTTCGCCCTTCGGCGATCAGTTTTTCGATGATCTCACGCGTGGACACTTCCGAACCTGCTGAAGCATAGATGTAGATATG
>JAZUFC010000125.1:0-4080 GCA_045640465.1 Lachnospiraceae bacterium
CACGAGCTCGAATATCTTCTGCGCCAGTCTGATACCCACACGCTCGTGATGATCGACCACTATAAAGCCATCAGCTACAGCGATATCATCAAAGAACTGTGCCCCGAACTTGCCTCGCTGACGCCCGGTGATTCTCTCTACGCCAAAAAGCTCCCGTTCCTCCGCAACGTCGTGACCGTCGGCTTTGAAATGCCAGGTTGCCTCGAATGGCACGATATGATCGCGAGAGGCACGGCGATACCGCAGGAGGAAGTACGCAGAAGAGCGTCTTTGGTGCGCCCGTCCGACGTTGCCAACATGCAGTACACCTCCGGTACGACCGGCTTCCCCAAGGGCGTTATGCTCACGCACAGCAATATCATCAACAACGGCAAGATCATCGGCGACCGCATGGATCTTTCCACCGCCGACCGCATGATGATCCAGGTGCCGATGTTCCACTGCTTCGGCATGGTGCTCGCGATGACGGCTTCCATGACACACGGCGCGACCGTGCTTCCGCTTCCGTATTTCAATGCGAAGTCCTCGCTTGCCTGCATCCACAATGAACATATCACCGCCTTCCACGGCGTGCCGACCATGTTCATTTCCATGCTGGAGCATCCTGATTTTGCAAAGACGGATTTCTCTTATATGCGTACCGGCATCATGGCAGGTTCTCCGTGCCCGATCTCCGCAATGCAGGACGTCGTGAACAAGATGCACATGACCGAGATCACCATCGTGTACGGCCAGACGGAGGCATCTCCCGGCTGTACCATGTCTTCTACGGATGATTCCATTGAGGTGCGTGTTTCAACGGTGGGCAGACCGCTTCCCGAGATCGAGTGCAAGATCGTCGATCCCGAGACCGGAGAAGACTGTCCGGACGAAGTGACCGGCGAATTCCTGGCCCGCGGCTACAACCTGATGAAGGGCTATTACAAGATGCCCAAGGCCACCGCATCCGCGATCGATAAGGAAGGCTGGCTCCATACGGGAGATCTGGCCTGCAGAACGCCTGAGGGCAACTTCCGCATTACCGGCCGTCTGAAGGATATGATCATCCGCGGCGGTGAAAATGTTTATCCGAAGGAGATCGAGGAATTCATCTATACGCATCCGAAGGTCAGCGATGTTCAGGTCATCGGCGTACCGGACGAGCAGTACGGAGAAGAGATCATGGCCTGCATCATCCTGAAAGAGGGCGAGACCATGACGGAAAAGGAAATGAAGGATTATATCGCTGCCAATATGGCCCGCCACAAGGTGCCGCGCTATATTGATTTCGTGAAGGAATTCCCGATGAATGCAGCGGGCAAGATTCTGAAATACAAGATGCGGGAGGAGGCAGTCGTTAAGCTGGGACTTCAGAAGGCCGACAGCATCGTGACGGCGTAAGAAATTGATCGCAGGAAAATATAAATTTGCAGATGTGCACTGTCATGTGTTTCCGGACAAGATCGCGGAGACCGCCACGAAGGCGACCGACCGTTTCTACTCGATCGAGTCACGCTATATCGGAACTTTCGGACAGCTTTTGAAAGTGGGAGAGGAAGAGGAGATCGATCATTTTCTGATCCATTCCGTGGCGACAAAGCCCGCACAGGTAAGCTCCATCAACCGTTTTCTGAAAGAATGTGTGGAACAGGGAAACGGAAAAATGACTGCGCTCGGCGCATTTCATCCGCGCACGGAGGATGCGGCAAAAGATGTGGAGGAGGCCAGGATGCTTGGCTTCCACGGCTTTAAGATCCATCCGGACATTCAGGGCTTTCCTGTGGATGATCCCGGATACCGGAAGCTATACGAACTTTGCCGGGGACAGGAACTGACTGTTCTGATCCATACGGGCGACTGGCGGTACGACAATTCCAATCCGAACCGGCTGATCCCGCTTCTTCAGGAATTCCCCGACGTCACATTCGTCGGTGCGCATTTCGGCGGCTGGTCGATCGGAAAAGAGGCAGCCTCCAGACTGTGCGAGTTTCAGAACCTCTATGTGGACTGCTCGTCGAGTTTCTATAAGCTCACCGACGGCGAGATCCGCGAATGTATCGATATGTACGGAACCGACCGCGTCATGTTTGCTTCGGACTATCCCATGTGGGACGCAAAAAGCGAGGCAGACCGTCTTCTGTCTCTGCATTATTCGGATGACGATTACCGGAAGATGTTTTATGACAATGCAGAGAAGGTCTACAGACTGTAAGAGACACTTACAGGTTTGAAAGGATCCATTCAAAGCCGAGCTTCAGCCGCTTTGCGGAATCCGCAAAATGTCCGCCGCTGTTCATCACAAGCGTCGTGCGGACCACATTCCGATCTTTTTTTAATAACGCTTCCTGCGCCCGGGTGGAATCTCCCACCCGGGCGATCATTTTGTTGGAGGAACGTTCCTCCTTGCCGCCGAGGCTTAAATAGACGAGACTCTTTTCCTTTGCATGCGCATTCTTTGCATATTCATCCCAGCCTGTAAGCCACAGAGAACCCGAACAGGAGACGGCGCCCGAAAAGAGATCCGCCTCATAAAAGGCCCAAAGGGAAAACAGACCGGCAAGAGAGTAACCGGCTGAAAACACAGGCGTGCTTTCCGGAAAATGTTCTCTGATATAAGGAAGGAGATCTTCACGGATCTTCTGAAGAAATTCAGGACCCTTCCCTTCAAAATCACGTCCTTCTGTCTGGGAAGGCGCTGCCCACGGTGAAAGGTCGCTGTCCCAGTCGGATACAAAAACAGAAAGGATCGTGAAATTCAGCTCTTTCTCTTCCTGAGAAAAAAGTGAAGCGATACGGTCTCCTTCACACTCTTCCCTTTCCCATTCTCCTTCAAACAGAAGAAACAGCGCATCGTTCCCTGTTCCGACAGTCTGCCTGCTGACTTTCAGTCTTCCTGCATCAAAGATATTCATGATCCCCTCCGTCGGACCGGCTTTCTGCCGGTCTTTTTTTTCCGTCAAAGAGCCGGAAGCTTTTGAACAATCGTAGCCGAAAAACGTTTTTTCGTCAAGAAAATCCGGGAATCTGTTGACAAATGTATACAATAGTATTACAATCGTATACACAGGGGAATGAACAGGACCGGTATCTTTTCGCTTTGCGTAAACCGATGCCGTCCGAAGGAAAGGAGGACGTTTTTTTGGCAGATGAAAAACTGGTGATCCGCAAAAAAAGATTTTCGGGAGCAACATCCGTGGTATCGGCCCGTCTTCCTGTCAGTCTTGTGGAATTCCTGGACCGGACAGCGGAAGAACAGGGCTATAACCGGAACGAGATCATTCTTCTCTGTCTTGAATTTGCGGTCACACATCTGGAAAAGGAGTAGGGCAATGCGGATCTATATCGAAAGAAAACAGAAAAAAGAATATTTCTGGCGATTCAACATGCTGGCGGCACTGATTCTGTATACGGCACTCTACTGCATTTTTGATTCCGGTCTTATGAACCGGAATCTGACGCGCGTGTTTTTACCGCTTTCCTATGAGGTGAAAAGGATCCCGCCGGTCCTTCGGCACGGCGTTGAATTTCTCGCACTTTACGGAAAGGATCTTCTTCTGGGGTATGAACTGATCTTTCTTCTTCTTTACTGGTTTCACGGCAGTGTGGAAAACATCAGAAAAACATTCCTCCTTACGGCCCTTTTTGAAGGGATCCTTTCCGTTCTCCTTCTGCGTCAGGGAAACGGGGGAGCGGTCCTGAAAAGCTTCCTTGTTATGACGGCAGGAAATCTGACCGGGACGCTGGCGGTCCTGATCCACGAAAAGAAACTGATCTGATCCATACGAAAGAGCAAAACAATGAGACACAGCATACGGAAAAACAGATACATTTTTGAACTGATCCTGATCCTTCTGATGGCGGCATTCCTCATCTTCGTGAACGCGGGAAGCAGGATCCGCATGACGGAGGAGCTTGACAGGATAGAAGCGGAAGCGGAAAAACAGGGCCCCTACAAGGATGCCTATATGCAGAAATAGGATACTTCAGGAAGGATTTCGATTTGACAAACGGTCCTTCGGGATGTAGAATATGGAGCGGTGTACAGTGAATGATCGCGGCTGCGAAGCGCGAAAGCGGAATGAGCAGGTGAGGAAAGTCCGG
>JAZUFC010000126.1:0-5045 GCA_045640465.1 Lachnospiraceae bacterium
ACAAGAAAGGAAAAGTTATGAAAAAGTTCTTAGCACTTCTGCTGGCCCTTATGATGATTTTTGGACTCAGCACAACAACTTTTGCAGCGGAAGATCCGGCACCGACGAAGTATACGATTACTGTTGAAAATCCAACAAATAAGAGTATCTCTATTGACGGAAACACTTATTATGCGTATAAGCTGTTTGACGTTGTTTATTCTGATGCGAATAATGACGGTAAAAATGATGCCTATGCTTATACGATCAAAACAGACAACCCCTTCTATAAGAATGAGGCTGCAAGAACTGAGATACTGAAGTATTTCGATCTGACTCCTTCGGCAGGTGATGATACGATCATGACCGTGTCTCTGAAGAAGGATACGGATAATAATGAAATCCCCTTTACCGCTGAAGATATCCGTACACTTGCAGATGCCCTTCAGGCATATCTGCCCACAAAAACAGAAGACGGCAAAACTGTTCCTGCTGCAGATGCATCTGCAGTAGCAGACGACGAAGAGGCAGTGATCGATGTCACTTCTGCAGGCCCCGGTTACTATCTGGTAGCAGGTCTCGTAGATGCGATCCATGCAGACCAGACCGGTGACAAGCCGAAGGTCAATTCCGCAATCGCTGTCACCACAACAGATCCGAATCCTGCGTTTAATGTAAAAGCGGATGCACCTGATATTGACAAGTTCATCGTAGATGCAGACGATACACTGAATGCAGATACAAATCTCGGCCGCGGCACAGCTGTGAACGTAGGTGATACCGTAACATTCCAGATCGAGTCTGCAATTCCTGAAACGACCGGTTATGATACTTATAAGTTTGTGATCCATGATACCATGACGGATGGTCTTACGCTGAAGCCGGAGACCGTCAAGCTGTATATCGGCACGGATGCAGACGGAAAAATGATCGCTGCGGATACCGCAGACTATAAAGTTGTAACGACCGGCCTTACAGACGGCTGTACGTTCGAAGTTGTGATCGAAAACGTCAAGGTCATGACAGCTGCAACCACCGAGACTCCGAGTGTCAGAAAATATCCTGACGATAAAGAAGTATTTGTATTATGTGATGCTATTCTGAATGAAAAGGCTCTTCTGACTTCTGATGAAGAGAACAAAGTTCTTCTTGAGTACTCCAACAACCCGTATGACGATACGACCGAAAAGACACCGGAACATATCGTTTATGTGTATGATTTTACGGTAGTTATTGACAAATTCGGAAACGTAAAAGAAGGCGATCCCATCAAGCTGGAAGGCGCATCCTTTGTTCTTTACCGCACGGTTCCCGAAGGCACTGCAACAGTAAAGGAATACTATAAGTACACCAAACCGACTGATGAAAAGAACGGTGAGGTTACCTGGTACCGTCTCGCTGATAAAGAGACGGTTAAGGATGCTGTTGCAGCAGGAAAAATCACACAGGTAACGACTGATAAGAACGGCGCAGCCGAATTCCCGGGCGTGGATTCCGGAAAGTATTTCATGACTGAGACAGAAGCGCCTAAAGGATTTAATCTGCTGACAAGTGATGTTGAGGTTCAGATCACTGCCGTTTACAATTCTGACAAGACTGGTAAGCTTGACAATACTGAAACTACTGCACAGCCTGTTCTTGTAAAGAAAGCTGAAGGTGAGAAGCCTGCTGAATACGGCCAGTATGAGCAGACCAAGTCTATCGAGAACAAGTCCGGCACGATCCTTCCCGCTACCGGCGGTATCGGCACCACCATTTTCTATGTGATCGGTTCTCTGCTGGTTGTCTGTGCAGGTGTTCTGCTGATCACCAGAAGACGCATGAATGTAAAGCACTGATATCGTTCTGATAAGAATTGATGATTGAAACACGTATCCCGGGGAAAGTTCTCTTTCCCCGGGAATACAAATGTAAGGAGAGGCCTGCAGGTGAAGAAAAAAAGAAAAAAATCCGCGACATTTTTTCTGACCGTGCTTTTTCTGGCAGGCCTGTCCCTGCTTTTGTATCCGAGCATAGCGAATTACTGGAATTCACTCCATCAGACGCGTGAGATCACGGACTATGTGGAAGCCGTTTCGGCGATTGATGAAGAACTGTATGACGAGCTTTACGAAAAGGCCTGTGCTTATAACAGCAAACTGCCGGACAGACCGAATCCTTATGTGATCACCGACAGCGAGAAAGAGGAGTATCAGAGCCTTCTGAATGTCACGGGCACCGGCGTTATGGGGTATATCGATATCCCGACGATCGAAGTGACGCTTCCGATCTATCACGGTACGGCGGATTCCGTCCTGCAGATCGGCGTCGGTCATCTGGAATGGACGTCGCTTCCTTCGGGCGGCCTGAGTACACACTGTGTGCTATCCGGACACCGCGGTCTTCCGAGTGCCAAGCTTTTCACCAATCTGGACAGGCTCGTAGAAAAGGATGTTTTTATCCTGAGAATTCTGGATGAGATCCTGACTTATGAGATCGATCAGATCCTGATCGTCGAGCCGGGCGATACAAAGGATCTGGAGATCGTCGAAGGCAAAGACTACTGCACGCTTGTGACATGTACGCCCTACGGCATCAATACGCACCGTCTGCTTGTCCGCGGTCACCGGATCGCAAACGAAGAGTCGGCTGCATCGGTCCGCATTACGCCGGATGCTGTTCAGGTGGAGGAGCTTGTCGTGGCGCCGATCCTCGGCGTGCCGCTTCTGATCCTGATCCTGATATTCGTTTCGATCGATCCCGGCGGAAAAAAGAGAAATTACGAGGAATGATCCTGAAGAGGCCCCCTGCATCGATGCTCTGCATCTGCGGAAGAGGGCTTTTTCATTGTAAATTCATCGATGAGGAAAGGAATCTGCGTTTCCGCCGAAAGTGCATCGCTCGGCTCCTTGACGCAAAAAGGAAGCTCTGATATACTCGGAAAAGGGCACAGAAAGCGCCCGGTTATGAAAGGAGTCCGGCTTGTTTTTAAGAAGCCGCTTAGTGTATATGAATTACGGTGAAGCTTATTCTTATCTGGAAAAATATGATCAGACACATCTTCTGAAATATTATGACACACTGAACGAAGAAGAGCAGAAAGCACTGCTTAATCAGATCGAAAAGATCGATCTTTCCCTGCTTGATCTTCTGAAGGATCCTTCGCAGGCGGCGGGCAAAAGGGGCGTTTTTCAGCCGCTCGGCGCGCTTTCCCTTGACGATATCGAAAAGAACCGCGAAGTGTATGAAAAGGCCGGTATCGAAGCCCTGAAGCAGGGCAGGACGGCGGCGGTGCTTCTTGCGGGCGGACAGGGCACGCGTCTCGGCTTCGACAAGCCGAAGGGCATGTACAACGTCGGCACGAGCCGCGAGCTGTACATCTTCGAATGCCTGATCAACAATCTCATGGATACGGTCCGCGCATCCGGCGAATACGTGCCGCTCTATATCATGACTTCCGAGATCAACCACAAAGATACCGTTTCCTTCTTTGAAGAAAAGAAGTATTTCGGCTATGATCCGGAGTACGTCCGCTTCTTCATTCAGGACATGGCTCCCTGCGTGGGCTATGACGGAAAGATCCTTTTAGAGGCACCCGGAAAAGTGGCGGTCTCTCCGAACGGAAACGGCGGCTGGTTCCACTCCCTTATGAAGGCAGGCCTTCTTGAAGATATTGAAAAGCGCGGCGTGGAATATATCTCCGTTTTCGCCGTGGACAATGTCTGCCAGCGCATCAACGATCCCGCATTCACCGGAGCCGTCATTTCATCCGGCAGAGACTGCGGCGGCAAGGTCGTCAGAAAAGCGGATCCGAACGAGCGTGTCGGTGTCCTCTGTCTGGAAGACGGCATGCCGAGTATTGTGGAATACTATGAGATGACTGACGACATGATCCATCTGACCGATGAAAAGGGCGATCTTCTGTATGCCTTCGGCGTCATCCTGAATTACATGTTCCGCCTCGACAAGCTGATCGAGATCTCTAAAAACAGCATGCCGACGCATATCGTGGAAAAAAAGATCCCGTGCCTCGATGAAAACGGCACGCTGCTTCATCCTGACAAACCGAATGGTTACAAGTTCGAGCTTCTGGTGCTGGATATGATCCATCTGATGGGCTCCTGCCTTCCGTACGAGGTCGTCAGAGAACACGAATTTGCACCCATTAAAAACGCTGTCGGCGTGGATTCCGTGGAGTCCGCAAGGGAGCTGCTTTTAAAGAACGGCGTGACGCTGTAAAACGTCTGTGTACAAAAGTGCAAAAAAGCGGTGACGAATAGCAGGAAAAGCCATTGAAAAAAGCAGAATGATTTGTTATGATATTAACGATTATCTGCAGAGCGTCATGACTCTGCTTTTCATACCGCGTCCGGCCTGTTTCCGACGGCGGACGTATACGGATAAACCGGAAAAAGTTTCCGGACTGAGGGGGCATATTATGGAACAGACAGCAAAAACAATCAAAAAGATCGCCGTTCTGACAAGCGGCGGAGATGCGCCGGGCATGAATGCGGCGGTCCGCGCAGTGGTACGGACAGCTTTGAACAGCGGACTTCAGGTCATGGGCATCGACCGCGGTTATGCGGGACTTCTGAACGGAGAGATCCATGAAATGGATTCCGTCAGCGTATCGGATATCATCCAGCGCGGCGGCACCGTTCTTTATACGGCAAGATGCAAGGAATTTGAACAGAAAGAGTACCAGAAGAAGGGTGCTGACATTCTGCGTGCACAGGGTATCGACGGTCTTGTCGTCATCGGCGGCGACGGTTCCTTCCGCGGCGCGGGCGCGCTTGCAAGAGAAGGCATCAACACGATCGGCATCCCCGGCACCATTGATCTGGATATCGCTTCCACAGAATACACGATCGGTTTCGACACCGCTGTCAATACGGCAATGGAGGCCATCGACAAGATCCGCGACACCTCTTCCTCACATGAGCGCTGCTCGATCGTTGAGGTCATGGGACGTCATGCGGGCTACATCGCAATGGCCTGCGGCATCGCTACGGGTGCAGAGGACGTGCTTCTTCCGGAAAAGTATGACGGAAACGAAAAAGCCATCTATCAAAGTCGGAGGCCAAGCG
>JAZUFC010000127.1:0-6970 GCA_045640465.1 Lachnospiraceae bacterium
CTTCGTTGCAAAGAACGAAGTATTCCAGAATTTTGTACAGGGTGTTGCCGATAAGGCACTTACCGTTCCTGCAGAAGCTGCAGGTGACGGCGAAGATGTTGTCGGTATTCTGGATATGAAGGCTGATATCGAAGATATCACCCTGAAGATCGGAGAAAAGATCTCCATCAGACGTTTCCAGAAGGTCAGCGACGAACTGGTCACCTCTTACCTGCATAACGGCGGCAAGATCGGTGTTCTCGTTGCGGCAAGCGGCGCAAACGATGATGTTGCAAAGGAAGCTCTTCAGAATGTTGCAATGCAGATCGCAGCTATGAGCCCGGAATACATCCGTTCTTCCGAGATTTCCGAGAAGGAACTTGCACACAACAAAGAGATCACTCTTGAGAGCGCTCTGAATGATCCCTTCTCACTTCCGAAGCCCATCCTGAACGGCCTGATCGCAAAGGCTATCGAAGAAAAGGTCTGGAGTGATGCAGACATTGCCGCTTACGAAGAGCATAAGACCGGCAACTGGAATTATCTTCCGAATTTCCTTTCCGAGGCTGCTAAGCCCGGTCTTGCAAGCCTTGCACTTGCTGACAAGGAAAACATTTCTGCAAACAAGATCTTTGCTGGTCTTGTAGAAGGCCGTATTCAGAAGCATCTGAAAGAGATCTGCCTGCTGGATCAGGTCTATGTCAAGGCAGAAGACGGCAAGCAGAGTGTTGCTGCTTACTTAAAGTCTGTGAATCCTGCTCTTACCATTAACAAGATGGTTCGCTTCGTTGTCGGCGAAGGCATGCAGAAGAGAGAAGAAGATTTTGCTGCAGAAGTTGCAAAGCAGATGGGCAAATAAATATTCCTGAACAGCTTTCGAAAATGCACTCACAGGCTTCTGTGAGTGCTTTTCTGTTAAAAACTACGGATCCTGAAACGGAGGAAATCGTATGAATATCGTAATCGTTGGCTGCGGAAAGATCGGCAGAACACTCGCTGAACAGCTCTTAAAAGAAGAGCATGATGTCACGGTTGTCGACCAGAATGACAGAACACTACGTGAGGTCACTTCGGCTCTGGACATTATGGGTGTTCAGGGAAATGGTGTAAAACGTGATGTTCAGCTGGAAGCCGGTGTCGAAAATGCCGATGTTTTTATTGCGACGACAGGCTCTGATGAAGTCAATATGCTTTGCTGCCTGATCGCAAAGGAACTCGGAAACGCAAATACAATCGCACGTATCCGGAACGCGGAATATGATTCCGAGATCCGTTTCCTGCGTGATGAACTGAAGCTTTCCATGATCATCAATCCCGAAAAGATGGCTGCAAACGAGATCATTCATCTTCTTCGTTTCCCGTCGGCAATCGAGATCGAGACATTCTTCCGCGGACGTGTGGATATGATCAAAGTCGAGATCTCCGAATCTTCACCGATCTGCAATTATGCATTGAAGGATCTTTCGGCAAGAGTATCCTCATCGGCACTGATCTGCGCGATCATCCGTGACGATGAGGTGATCATTCCTTCCGGACAGACAGTACTGAAGGCGGGAGATGTGATCTCATTCATTGCAAAACCGACAGAAGCGGTATCTTTCTTTCGGGAATGCAGACTGGATTATCAGCCGGTCAAATCCGCATTTCTGATCGGCGGCGGAAGAATTTCATATTATATTGCTTCCCAGCTGAGTCAGCTTCGCGGCAAATGCGATATCAAGATCATTGAAAGCAAAGAAGACCGCTGTGAAGAACTTGCGGAGCTGTTTCCGGAATGTACGATCATTCACGGCGACGGTACCAATCAGGGACTTCTTCAGGAGGAAGGCGTTGCCAATACGGATGCCTTCATCACCGTAACAGGCTTTGACGAAGATAATATGGTCATGAGCATGCTGGCCGGACAGATGACGGGGGCAAGACTGATCACCAAGCTGAACCGTTACGATATGGGAGAATTTCTGGACAGTTTAAAACTCGGTTCGATCGTGAGTCCCAGGATCATTACCGCAAACGAGGTCATGCGTTATGTACGCGGTATGGAAGGTTCCAAGAACTCCGACATCGAAGCGCTTTATCCGATCGCGAACGGAAAAGCGGAAGCAGCCGAATATATTATCTATGAAGATCCTGAGATCACGGACATTCCGTTTGCAGAACTGAAATTTATCGATAATGTGCTGGTCGCAGCCATCATCCGGAATAATAAAGTCATTAAACCCGGCGGAAGCGACTGCTTCAAAGCCGGTGATCATGCGGTCATCGTAACCACACACATGGGTCTTACCAGTATCAGAGATCTTCTGATGAAGTAAGGAAAGGAATCCTTCAATGAATTTTAAGATCGTCCTTTATTTTATCGGCTGGGTCCTGAAGGTGGAAGCGGCAGCCCTTCTTATTCCATCGGCGCTTTCTCTGATACTCGGAGAATGGCAGGTGGTTCCCTGGCTGTTTCTGTCTGCGCTGATCGCAGGTGTTCCGGGTTTTTTCCTGACCAGAGGAAAGAAGCTGAGAACCGGTCCGCTTTACGCAAGAGAGGGCTATGCAGCCACTTCGCTCGGCTGGATCGTGATGTCTTTGATCGGTGCACTTCCGTTCTTTTTAAGCAGAAGGATCCCGAACTACATTGATGCACTGTTTGAAACAGTCTCCGGACTGACGACGACCGGTGCCTCGATCCTTCGCGATGTGGAAGCCATGGGATACGGACTGAATCTCTGGCGCTGCCTGATGCACTGGATCGGTGGCATGGGTGTACTTGTACTGATTCTTGCGATCCTTCCGATGAACGGCGGCTATCACATGCAGGTCATGAAGGCGGAATCACCAGGCCCTTCCGTTTCCAAAATGGTGCCGAAGGTATCCGATACCGCAAAAAAGCTTTATTTTATCTATTTTGCGCTGACTGTGATCATGATCCTCTGTTATCTGATCTCGGGCATGCCGGTATTCGATGCCTTCTGTATGGGGCTCGGTACGGCGGGAACAGGCGGGTTTGCGGTAAGAAATTCCGGTCTTGCGGATTACAGCACGTTTTCTCAGGCGCTGATCACCATCTTTATGATCCTCTTCGGCATCAATTTCAATGTCTACTATCTGATCTCGCAGAAGAAATTCAAGGATGCAATGAAATGTGAAGAGATGCGTGTCTATCTCGGGATCATTGCTTTCTCTGCGATCTTCTTTACGGTTATGATGTATACCGGTGCCGATCATGACAAGGGTCTGTATTACTGTTTCCATCACAGTATTTTCCAGACCGGCGCGCTGATCACAACGACCGGCTTCTCTACAGTGGACTTTAATGCCTGGCCTGTTTGCACGCATGTGATCATTCTGTTTCTGATGTTTTCCGGCGCCTGTGCAGGATCTACGGGCGGCGGTTTCAAGGTCTCCAGAATCATGATCCTGATCCGCGAAGCCAAAAAGGAACTGCACATGCTGATCCATCCCCAGTCTGTCCGGATCGTCAAGCTGGAAGGGAAGAAGCTGGATCACAGCATCGTCCGTTCCGTATCCAACTACTTTGTGATCTATGTGCTTCTCATCGGGATCTCTGTTTTTCTGATCTCGTTCGACCGTTTTGATTTCCTTTCGGGGTTCAGCTCGGTCATGAGTGCATTCAACAATATCGGACCGGCTCTTTCCTACTTCGGACCGACGAACTGCATGGCAGATTTTTCTTATTTTTCCAAGCTCGTTCTGACTTTTGACATGCTGACCGGGCGTCTGGAAATTCTTCCTATCCTGATGCTTCTGAATAAGAAGACATGGACAAAACACTACTAATGAACGGAGTCAGCTATGAATTTATCCAGGGAACTTTCCAATACGCTTCAGAACGCATTTGAAAAAGCAGGTTATGATCCTTCTTACGGCAAAGTGACCGTATCGAACCGTCCCGACCTCTGCGAGTATCAGTGCAACGGCGCCATGGCGGCTGCCAAGGCATATCATAAAGCACCGATCGAGATCGCAAAAGCGGTCGTGACGCAGCTCGAAGAATCTTCTGTTTTTTCTCAGGCTGAAGCGGTCATGCCCGGTTTCATCAATCTTTCCCTTTCTTCGGATTTCCTGAAGAGCTTTCTGGAACACATGAAGAACACTGATAAGTTCGGTGCGGAGATTCCGGAAAAGAAGACCATTCTGATCGATTACGGCGGACCGAATGTCGCAAAACCTCTTCATATCGGCCATCTGCGTACAGCGATCATCGGCGAATCCATCAAGAGAATGCTCCGCTATCAGGGACATGAAGTCATCGGCGATATCCACATGGGCGATTACGGTCTGCAGTTCGGTCTCATTATCGAAGAACTGAAGCAGCGAAAACCGGATCTTCCGTATTTTGATCCTGAATTTACCGGTGAATATCCGGAGGAGGCACCGTTTACGCTTTCCGAACTGGAGGAGATCTATCCGGCAGCTTCCGCAAGATCAAAGGTTGATGAAGCATTTATGGCTGCAGCACATGAAAACACATACAAACTGCAGCATGATGATCCTGCATTCTATGCGATCTGGAAGCATATCGTCCGGATCAGCGTGGAGGATCTGAAGAAGAATTATGCCAACCTGAATGTCTATTTCGACCTCTGGAAGGGCGAATCCGATGCAGCTCCTTTTGTGCCGGAACTGATAGAGACTTTAAAGGAACAGAATCTTTCTTATGTCTCCAACGGCGCAGTCGTTGTCGATGTTCAGGAAGAGACTGACAAGCATGAGATCCCGCCGTGTCTGATCGTCAAATCGGACGGTGCGGTCCTCTATCAGACAACAGATCTTGCAACGATCATCGACCGTATGAAGAGTTATGCACCGGATGAGATGATCTACATCACGGATAAGCGTCAGGCGCTTCATTTCGAGCAGGTATTCCGTGTTGCCAGAAAAGCACATCTTGTAAAAGACGATACGAAGCTTGTTCACATCGGCTACGGTACGATGAACGGAAAGGACGGAAAGCCGTTCAAGACCCGTTCAGGCGGCGTCATGCGTCTGGAGTATCTGATCGAAGAAGTCAATGATGCGGTCCGTGAAAAGATGAAAGACCGTTATGAAGAGGATGAGGTGGATGAAAATACCGTCCGTCAGGTAGGTCTGTCCGCAATCAAATACGGCGATCTTTCCAATCAGGCAGCCAAGGATTACAATTTTGACATTGAGCGGTTTGCCTCTTTTGAAGGAAACACCGGCCCCTACATTCTCTATACGATCGTCCGTATCAAATCGATCCTCAGAAAAGCAGAGATCACAGATACAAAGGACCTCAGCTTAAGCGGACTTTCCGCGGACGATGATAAAGCCCTGAAGGCACTCATGAAAGCGATCTGCGGATTTTCGGATATGCTTTCGGATGCATGCCAGGAGCTTGCACCGCATAAGATCTGCGGTTATATCTATGAGCTTTGTGATGCATTCAATTCATTCTATCACGGAACACAGATTCTGAAAGAAGAAGATCCGGAAAAGAAGGCAGCCTACATAGCGCTTCTTGACCTGACTAAGAGCATTCTGGAGGACTGCATCGAAATGCTTGCTTTTGAAGCACCTGAAAAAATGTAATATTTGCTGAAAACGGCCGTTTCCATTGGTAATTTACCCATGGAAACGGCTTTTTTCATCTTTTCTTTGTGCGTACTGCTTATTTTCATAAAAAGAGTTGACCGTACATCACCATAGTGCAATAATAATGTGATAAACAGCCTTGCGGCAAAAATACTTTTGGGAGGAGCGAAAGATGAGTATAACAGAAAAAACAAAAGTATTTATCGACGGATCTGCCGGTACTACCGGCCTTCGTATCTACGAACGTCTCGGACGACGACGAGATATCGAACTGATCTCTCTTTCTGAAGAAAACAGAAAAGACGCAGCCGCAAGAAAAGATGCTTTGAACCGTGCAGATATCGCTTTTCTGTGTCTGCCGGATGCGGCAGCAGTCGAAGCCGTCTCATTTGTGGAAAACGATCATACCGTGATCATCGATACATCAACGGCGCATCGTACAAATCCTGCATTTGCATACGGTTTTCCCGAGCTTACCGGACAGAAGGCACTCATTGAGAATGCAAAAAGGATCGCAAACCCCGGCTGTCATGCAAGCGGATTCATTTCTCTTGCGGCACCGCTGGTGGAAAAAGGACTTCTCAACAGAGATGCATTTCTTTCCTGTTTTTCTCTGACGGGTTATTCCGGCGGCGGAAAGAAGATGATCGCAGACTACGAGGCACCGGAAAATGAAGAATCATTAAAAGCCCCCCGCGTCTACGGACTGACTCAGCTTCATAAGCATCTTCCGGAAATGCAGAAGATCTGCGGTCTTGACAGAGCACCTGTTTTTTCTCCGATCGTTTCTTCCTTCTATGCCGGAATGGAGGTCGTGATTCCTCTGTTTAAAGAGCAGCTGAACGGAAGCCTTCAGGATGTGAAAGACGTTTACAGGGAATACTATCACGGACCTCTGATCCGTTTTGCGGAAGGCAGCGACGAGAGCGGATTCTTATCATCCGGTATTTATAACGGACGTGACGATATGGAGATCAGTGTATTCGGAAATGACGACCGCATCACGCTGGTGTCCCGTTTCGATAATCTCGGAAAAGGCGCGTCGGGCGCTGCGATCCAGAATATGAATATCGTTCTTCATTGTGAAGAAACAGAAGGCTTGGTTACAGGAGATATCTGAATATGATTACATATATCGGCGGCGGCATCTGTGCCGCAAAAGGCTTTAAGGCTTCCGGGATCCATTGCGGTATCCGGAAAAACAAAACAAAAAGAGATCTTTCCATGATCTTAAGTGACGTCAGGGCAAATACAGCCTGCGTTTATACGACCAATCTGGTAAAGGGTGCGCCCATTGCCGTAACAAAAGCGCATATTGCCGACGGAAAAGCACAGGCGGTCATTGCAAACAGCGGAAATGCAAATACCTGCAATGCGGACGGTGTTGATATTGCGGAAAAAATGTGTCAGCTTGCTGCGGATG